>DATLDL010000037.1:0-12112 GCA_035525885.1 Minisyncoccota bacterium
GATTCTTACTTCACCAACACGGGCCGCTATGGCCGCAGCATGACTCGAAGGAACGCAGGGAGCGGGCGTCAACGAGTGCCGGAGAAAAGACCGTGATAAGGAGCAAGAGATCGTCCCACCCGCCGCAATTGAAGGCCGTCAGGGGGGGTGTGACGGCCGGGACCGATTTTTGGTGAGGGAAGCCCTCTCCATTACCTCGGAGGCAATGGTCCAGTCCAGCATCTATTATTACGTATAAAATCTACTTGTCAATTCCCTTTTCGCGCCAATCTTTCGATTTTCCGAAACCAATGAGCAACACGGGTTTTTGAGGCACGCTCAGAAGGACCGAAGACGGTTGATTTCGCACGGATACCCGCGAAGCGCATGAGTGCGAGTTCGGGAACAACCGTAGGAGGACCGTACATAAACCAGAGCAGCCAAGGCGGCGTGTTTGCGCTTGTGATGATGTGTGCCGTGCGACCTTTCAGCAGCTTGCTCCACGTAAGACCGTGATGCGCAAAACGAAACGCAAAGGCCGGCAGCCAGGCGCGATCAAAGAGACCTTTCAGCATTGCTGGCATAGAGCTCCACCAAGTGGGGTACAGAAGTACAAAATGTTCGCACCAGCGCATGTTTTCCTGAAATGTTTTAAGATCTGGTTCGAGTTGTTGAATGGTTTTATATCCTTCGTGCAAAATAGGATCGAACTGCATCTCGCCAATGTTCATGCGCCGTACCTCGTGTCCCGCTTCTTGAGCAACGCGCTCATACGTATCAGCAAATGCGCCCGAGAGCGTGGCTTTGTCCGTGTGTCCGAGCAAGATAAAGATGCGTTTCATCCCGTTAAAAATAGAACACGAACAGGTTCTTCAAGCGTGTGTTCATGTTTTTAGTATACCGTATGTGTACATCAGATCTGAGATTTCGAGATACAGTGTTCGTGATTTCTAACGGGATTCATCGCTGGTGCATGACGGCGGAAAGCTCGGCACGATATTTTTTCATCACCTCAATGGCCGCCTTCGTCTCACTCTCGCCCCCCTTCTTGCGGCGTTCAATTTCTTCTCCGATTTTCTTAAACAACTCTGGATTTTTTGAAACGAGTTCAGACATCTGTTCGCGCTGACCTTCAGGCAGGTCTTTTAGTTTCCAGTTCGCGTACTGTTTGAAAAGAAAGCTCGAGATAGACATGGGTCAAGTATACCCAGCACCCCACGTTAGAGCAAAGCGGAATTATGCGAGTGATTTACGCAGATGAAAGCCGCGAACTGTCTTTGTGGTGAAGTACAGCGTTACCAGGAATATGATCGAGAGGACCTCCGTAAAGAAAAACGAGTGATCGAGGACGCTTCCGCCGCGATGATAATACTCGATAGCATTCGTCCCGAACACGATGGTGAGCAGTACGGTAAGGAATTCATTTACCCAATGGATCCATTCCTGCTCTGGATTGGTAATGCCCGCGACGACCATAAGCACGATCGCACTGATGACCGATCCGCTTCCCGAAAGCGGGAGATCCGAACCGGTGGTCGCTCCTATCAAGAGCACGATAGCGCTCGTGATGAGCAGTGCGCGGACCGTGCTGCCGTGATAATGCAGAGGACCACCGCTACGGCTCGTAATCGGCGTCCCGTCAGAGTTGTAGTGCATACGGTAAGTATACCGAGCACGCACTTTCTCAAAAACACATCGTGGGATAACCGCCCTGTTCTAGAGCAAAATGGTGGCCTGATTGTTGGAGATTTCAGCTATCCCCCCTTTTGCAATCTCATACCGAAACGTCTGTCCATCGGCCGCTTCTACCTGCGCTTCGCCCATACCGAGGGTGGAGACCATTGGTTCGTGATGGGCGAGCACGGTAAAGATGCCATCGGCGCCCGGAAGACGTGCGGAAACGGCTTCCCCGTCAAAGAGATTTTCACCGACTTTCGCAATCGTGAGGTGAAACGTTTTCGCCATGCTTATGCAACCTGATCAATGGTGCCTTTCATATAGAACGCCTGCTCCGGTTTGTCATCATGCTTTCCTTCAACGATTTCTTTAAAACCGCGCACCGTTTCTTCGCGAGAGACATACTGTCCCTTCACGCCCGTGAACGGTTCGCCCACGAAGAACGGCTGCGAGAGGAAGCGTTGGAGCTTGCGTGCGCGATACACAACGGTCTTATCGTCGTCTGACAATTCTTCGATGCCGAGGATAGCAATAATGTCCTGCAGGTCCTTGTAGCGCTGCAGCACCTGCTTCACCTTGCTTGCCACTTCATAGTGCTCATCCCCAACCACCGTAGGCGTAAGCGCCGCAGAAGAAGACTCGAGCGGATCGATGGCCGGATAAATACCGAGCGATGCGAGCTGACGGGAAAGCACCACCGTACCGTCCAAGTGTGCAAACGTAGTTGCAGGAGCTGGGTCCGTGAGGTCGTCTGCAGGCACGTACACCGCTTGCACGGAGGTAATCGAGCCTTTCTTTGTGGAAGTAATGCGTTCCTGAAGTTTACCCATTTCTTCTGCAAGTGTTGGCTGGTAACCCACTGCGGAAGGAACGCGTCCCAGAAGCGAAGACACTTCAGAACCTGCCTGAATGAAACGGAAGACGTTGTCCATGAAGAAAAGAACGTCTTTCCCTCCCTCGTCACGAAAATATTCCGCTTGCGTGAGCCCCGTAAGCGCGACGCGCGCACGAGCACCCGGCACCTCGTTCATCTGTCCAAACACGAGCGCGGTCTTTTCAAGCACTCCCGACTCTTTCATTTCGTGATACAAGTCGTTTCCTTCACGCACACGTTCGCCCACGCCAGCAAACACTGAGTATCCACCATGTTCAGAAGCGATATTGCGAATGAGTTCTTGAATGATGACGGTTTTGCCGACACCAGCTCCACCGAACAAGCCAATTTTTCCACCCTTGAGGAAGGGGGTCATGAGGTCAATAGCTTTTACGCCCGTTTCAAACACCTCAGCCTTCGTGGTCTGTTCGTCAAACGCCGGCGGAGCGCGATGTATAGGAAGACGTTTCACCTTGGCATCCATAGGACCTTTACCGTCTACAGGTTCACCAAGCACATTGAAAAGACGGCCGAGTGCAGCTTCGCCTACGGGAACGGAAATCGGAGCACCAGTCGCCTTCACGGCCTGACCACGGGAAAGTCCCGCCGTTTCATTCATGGAGATAGCTCGTACACGGTCCAGTCCCAAGTGCGAGGCGACTTCGAGCGTCACGCGATTATGCGTCTCCCCTTTTTCAATGACGAGCGCGTCACCAATGGCGGGACGACCCTCTGCAAAATGCACATCTACGACTGGCCCGATGATTTCTGTAATTATTCCGTTCATCCCGTTAGAAATAGGACGCGGACCCATTTCTTTCGTTGGTGTAGTTTGATTCATGTTTTGTTGGTTAATTTAAATGATTTTTGTTTCTTTGACAAAGCGTCCGCGATTTCTAACGGGATTCATAACCGTTACGCAGCTAATGCTTCCCGTCCACCCACGATCTCCGAGACTTCACGGGTGATCGCCGCCTGACGAATCTTGTTAAATTTGCGCGTGAGCGCGTGGGCAACTTCTTTTGATTTGTCAGAGGCATTTTTCATTGCCACCATACGCGCTGAATGCTCCGATGCTTTTGATTCAAGAAGCATGTGGTAAATCGAAATAGCAGTGAGTCGCGGAATAAGTGTGTCGAGTACTGCCTGGCCGTTTGGCTCAATTTCGTATGACGCAGGAGCCTCGAGCTTCACATCATTGCTCCACTTACCTTTTGCGGGTGTAATGCCTTCAACGATTTCCGTAAGTGCAGGAAGTGACAGTGGGAGCAGGCGGCGCATGGTCGGTACCTGCTCGAACGTTGATTTGAAGTGGCTATACACGGTCACCACTTTATCGAAGTCGCCCTGGAGGAATCCCGTAGAGAGTGCCTCGGCAAGTTCTTCCATGGTTGTAATAGAAACATCGTCTGCTTTGCTGCTGTAGGACTTTCTAATCTCATAGCCGCGACGTGCAAAATATTCTTCGCCCTTCTTTCCGTACGCGAAAACGACAACATCTTTTACTTCTCGAGTTTCGAGTGTTTCAACTGCCCGCTTGATAACGCTACTATTAACCGCACCTGCGAGACCTTTGTCGCTCGTAATAATGACGAGTGCGAGCTTATGACCGTCACGCTTCGCGGCAAGCGGATGACGCTTCACATCTTCCGTACCCGAAAGACGAGTGAGGATTGAGAGTGCCGCGCGCGCATACGCACGACCAGAAAGCGCAGATGCCTGTGTCTTACGCATCTTCACTGCAGACACGGCTTCCATCGCGCGCGTCACTTTGTGAGTGCGCTGCGTCGCTTTTATCTTATTTTTAATATCTTTGAGCGCCATAGTTACGTGTGGTGAGTGTAGTGACCTACTTCACGCGCGCAGTGAATGCTTCAAGCACTGTCTTAAGTTTCGCTTCAGTTGCTTCGTCAATTTGTTTACCGTCACGAATTGCCGTGAGCGCGTCTTTGCCTTCGCGCAGCAAGAAATCACGGAGCTTCTGTTCTGCTTGGCTCGTCGCTTCCGGGGCAAAGCGATCAAAATAACCGTTGGTTGCGGCGTAAATCACCGCGGCTTCCATTTCAAATGGAAGCGGTTCACCGTTCTTCTGCTTCAACACTTCCGTCATTCGGCGACCACCATCGATTTGCTTCTTGGTGTTTGCATCAAGGTCCGAAGAAAACTGCATGAACGCTTCAAGTTCGCGGAACTGCGCAAGTTCAAGTTTAATTTTTCCGGAGACTTTCTTCATTGCCTTTGTTTGCGCTGAAGAGCCCACACGTGACACGGAGATACCGACGTTAATGGCCGGACGCTGACCCTGGTTGAAGAGGTTCGATTCGAGGAAGATCTGGCCGTCTGTGATTGAAATCACGTTCGTTGGAATGTACGCAGAAACGTCGTTTTCCTGAGTTTCAATGATTGGAAGCGCAGTCAAAGAACCACCGCCCTTTTCTTTTGAGAGCTTTGCGGCGCGCTCAAGAAGACGTGAGTGCAAATAGAAAATGTCTCCGGGATATGCTTCGCGGCCTGGGGGACGGCGAAGCAGAAGTGACATCTGACGATATGCAACGGCCTGCTTTGAAAGGTCGTCGTAAATCACGAGAGCATCCTTCCCTTTTTCCATGAAATATTCACCAATCGTTGCGCCCGCAAATGGTGCAAGGAATTGAAGTGCTGCAGGAGCAGACGCGGGAGCGGTCACTACAACCGTGTAATCCATTGCCCCTTTCTCAGCAAGTTCAGCAACAAGCTTTGCGGTCTTCGACTCCTTCTGACCAATAGCTACGTAAATACAGATAGGCCGCGTTGCTTCTGGTTCTGACTTTTGATTCAAAATAGTATCGATAGCAATCGTTGTCTTGCCGGTACCACGGTCACCAATGATAAGTTCGCGTTGACCACGACCAATTGGAATCATGGCATCAATCGCTTTGATGCCCGTGTGAAGCGGCACGTTCACCGGCGCACGATCAATCACGCCGTATGCTTCGCGCTCAATTGAACGATTTTCTTTTGCTTTTGTTGGGCCTTTACCATCAACAGGTTCACCAAGCGCATTCACCACGCGACCGACCAGTGTGTCTCCTACCGGGATAGAGAGGAGACGGTTTAAGCGGCGCACGAGCATGCCTTCATAGACCTTGGAACCATCGCCCAAAATTACGGCGCGCACACCGTCTTCTTCAAGGTTGAGAACGAGACCGTAGATAGGTTCAGGATCTTTCAGTGCTTCTTCAAGGGTGCGGTCAAACGTTGGGTCAAAAAGCACCATTTCCGACATCACTGCCTTACCAAGACCATCGATCTCAGCAATGCCGTCACCGGTTGCACGTACGGTACCTGTTTCCTCGGCACCTTTTTGGGGAGTCCAGGCGGCAATCTCTTTCTCGATTCGTTCGATGATGCTTTCCATACGTTACGCGGTTACTTTTTGATAAATGTCGATTAATGCGCGCTTGGCCGAACGATCTACCAACTTTCCCCCTTCGCGAGCGCGCCAGCCCTGAATGAGCGCGTGATTTACTTTTGCATGACGAGCACTGATGCCTGCCTCGGCAGCCTCTTTGAGCGCTTGCGCGACTTCCTTCTCGTGAGCAACTTCAACTTTCGCAGCGAGTGCCAGGCGCCTCGCAGCTACTTTGCGAAGTTCGCGAGCAATTTCAGGAAGCATTTTCATGCGACCCGAGCTTTTCAGGTGTGCGATCAACTTTGTGACCGCGGCATCCGCCACTTTCGTATCCTCAAGCGTTGCAACCGCTTCCAAAAGTCGTGTGTAGTTGTCGATCATTTGGTTTTAAGGATCTTCTCAGCAGCGAGCACTGCAATGCGAGCAACATCCTTTTCGCTCTCGCGTTTCGCCTTCTCTTTTGCTTCGCGTGCCTGTGCCTCTGCGTCTTTCCCAATCTGGAGAGCGCGTGCCTCAGCCTCGGCGAGCATCGTTGTTTTAATTTCCGACGCTTCAAGACGTGCTGACTTTACGATCTCATCCGCTTTAGTATCCGCTGCGTTCACTTTGCCCGCAGCTTCCGTGTCAGCATGCGCAAGTTTTTCACCCGCAAGTCGTGCGTCTTCAACTCCCTTTGCCACCACAGCACGACGATCTTCAAGTACCTTCATAACTGGCGTATAGAGAAAATAGCGTAGTGCCAGGAGCACAATGCCAAAGTTCACCGCTTGCGCGATGAGGAGGTGCCAATTGATGCCGAATGCTTCGAAGAGTTGAGCCATGCTGTAACGTAAATTCGTTTAAACGAATTTGATGATGAAAGAAACCACGAGCGCAAGAATACCGAGCGCTTCTGTAAACACGATTGCAAGAATCATGTTTGAAACGATTTTGCCGGATGCTTCTGGATTGCGACCAATCGCCTCCATTGCGCCTCCACCAATAAGACCGATACCAATACCAGGACCGATGACGCCAAGACCTGCGGCGAGCGCCATACCTATCATGCGAGCTGCTTCTGGATCCATAAATGAAAAACTTTTTAGTAAATAATCGGCGAACCGTATCCCGGAGCCGCACCAAGCGCCGTTAATGCGCCTCGTGCGGATCCATGATCGCAAGCTTGATAAAGAACAGCGTAAGCATTGCAAACACCAATCCCTGCACCAATCCAATAAACATTTCAAATGCCATGAGCGGTGCGGGCAAAACGTAGGGCAGGAAATATCCTGCCACCAAAATCATCACTTCTCCCGCAAAGATGTTTCCAAACAAACGGAATGAGAACGAAATGAGCCGACCAAGGTTCGACATGATCTCAATGAGACCTACCGCAAACCCGACCGGCGACTTTAGGTTAACAAACTTAGACCCGTACCTCAACACACCAAGCGTCGCGAGACCAGTAATTTCAATCGTAAAGAAACAAATCATCGCAAGGGCGAGCGTGAAGTTAAGGTCAGCCGCAGGAGCGCGAAGCAAGGGAAAAAATTCTGAGCCGTGGAAAAATCCAATGGACCCGACTCCAGGGAAGAATTCGAGCTCGTTCGCAACGGCAACAAAAATGAAAATAGACGTAATCAAGGGGAAGAATTTTCGTGCAAGCTGCTCACTTCCCAGCGTTTCAGTCATATATGCAAGCGCCCCTTCAAAGGCCGCCTCAATACCTGCCTGCAGCTTTCCGGGCACCAGCTTCAGAGAGCGTCTAAAGAAGAAGCCGAAGACAAGGAGGAGCAGCATCACCAGCCACGTCATAATGAGACTATTCGTAATAGGCATCGCAAAAAGGTGCCCGAGCACCTCTGCTTTAAGCACCACGTGTATTCCTGACTCCATGTATGTCCCGAGTGTAACAAATCGACCTCCAAAACGAAAAGGTTGTCTTTATTTGTCTTTGGGCAAGATCTTATACATGCCCGTACCGCAAACCGTGCAGGTACCCTTTGCGGCTTTACGCCCCGGTTTCATTTCCACGATCGTTACCTCTTTCATTTCCCGCTTTTCCTTGCACGTAACGCAATACCCAACGGATGTGTCCATATGATTCCAGACTATCACGGTCATCCTTGGCGTTCTCCCCGCTATCCTATGGGGTGGGACTTGCGCCTATCCTATGGGGTATACTGTGGGGGTCAGCTTTACTGGCTTCGGCCGACGGCCGAAATGTAAGTAGCGCGGCGGAGGCCGCATCCTTGTCCAGCAAAGAACCCTGGTTCTTGCTGCAAGATTCTTTACTATCAGAATAACTATCGTATTTTCATTATGCCACGAGCTCTTAATCCGGCGTTAACCAAACCAATGAATCTTTCCGCTGATCTTGAAGCGGTGGTTGGCAAAGGACCTATGCCTCGCTCAGAGGTTGTGAAGAATATTTGGGTGTATATCAAGAAGAACAATCTCCAGAATCCTGCAAACAAGCGAAACATTCTTGCTGATGACAAGCTCAAGAAGGTGTTTGGCGGCAAGGGTGAGGTGACCATGTTCGAAATGACGAAACTCGTCTCAGCACACCTGAGCTAAGCTTCTGCGTTCTCAAACAACAAACCCGCCTCACGGCGGGTTTGTTGTTTGTGTTACATGGGTGTCGGTCCCTCAAGAGGAGGCGGGTGTGCTAGACACGCACTCAACGCTGCAGTTCGTGTCCATCCGCATGTTCCGCTGGTTTGCATTTCGCAGCGGGCGCTTTTATAGCACGCGTATTCAGCGCGATACTCGCAGGTACTCACCATTTCAGGTGCGGCAGCTTCGCTCGTGCAAATTTGCGCGCTGCAGCCGCCAAGTCCGCAGCCAGGACCAACATACGGTTTGTCTGATGTCGGGGCTGGGGCCACGGTTATCTGTTCCGTAAACAATTGACTATTCGCGGACCGACACTGTCGCGGATAGGATTCCATAACGGGATTTCCTGCAGCAACACATTCCTCAAAATTGGTCGCCAGTACTGGAGCTCGCGTAACCGGTACAGCTCGATATACCACACCTGCAACGCCTGCCAGCATAAGCAGCCCAAGCAGTGACAACACAATAGATTTAGGAATCATGGGTTATAGAATACCAAATGGATCGTGAGTGTATACTTAATTTCACACCATATGCGCCCCCTCCTCTTTGTTTTGGCCGCCACCGCAGTGACTGCGCTGCCTCACCTCGCGCTCGCGCATAGCGCGTCAACCACAGAAGAGCATGTCATTGAGATGCGGGATGGTGGCTTTAGTCCAACGACCATGACGATCGAGACGGGTGAGACCGTGATATTTGAAGCGGTTGGCAAAGATACGCACTGGCCAGCATCAAACAATCACCCTACCCATACCGTCTATCCCGGTTCCAGTATTGAAAAGTGTGGAACTGCTGACGCAGACGTTATTTTTGATGCGTGCCGCGGACTGGAGTTTGGAGAAAAATATGAATTCACCTTTGCCAAACCCGGCACGTGGCGCTTCCATGATCACCTGCATGCGCAGTTCGGCGGCACCATAACGGTCACTCGGACCGATGCGGTCGCATCTAGCACTGCGGAACGTCCATCGGTATTTGGTCGTATCCAGCAATGGTTTGAAAATGTAGGGGCCCTAGTACGAGAAGCGGCACATTCGTTTGAGCATTGGATAAAATCGCTGAAGCCGAGCGCAAACTCGGTCGCAGCTGATTCAAAAGACATATTCACTAATGACGACGCGCTGCGCTCTTATTTGCAAAAACACGGCGCAGTGAAAACGATCGCTCAATTACATGCCCTTGAAACAAAGCTTGGCTCGTGCCACCAACCCGCGCATCGCGCCGGCCACATTTCCTATGAACTGTTTGGCGACAAGGCGTTTATCGAATACAGCGCCTACTGCCAGTCCGGGTATTACCACGGCGTCATGGAGCAGTATTTGCAAGATCATGGCACTGAAAACCTGGGCGAGTCGCTTTCGAAGCTATGCAAATCGGATTTGAACGACTTCTTTGCCCACCAGTGCGTGCACGGTATCGGACACGGAATTATGGCGTGGACCAACTATGACCTGCCTGCAGCACTCACTCAGTGCGACGCACTGCCGCTCCGCAAAGAAAGCTGTTGGACCGGGGTGTTTATGGAGAACCTGGGAGCACAGCTTGCTAAAAACGATACGACAGCTGCCACCACGTCGGTCGGCGAAACGGACATCCACTACACTCGCTTTTTGAGCGATGATCCCCAATATCCCTGCAACGCCGTAACCGATCTCTACAAAGGATCCTGCTACTTCCTCCAGACATCTCGGATGATGCAATTGTTTGACGGCGATTTCAAAAAAGTTGCGCAAACCTGTGCGGTCGTTCCCGAGACGTACCAAGTGCAATGCTTCGGCAGCATGGGTCGCGATGTGGGTGGTCGCTTCCCGACTGATAATGCAAAACAAATTACGCAGTGTGGCTATGTGCAGAATGACACTCGTCGGATTGATTGTCTGAATGGCGCAGTTCAAAATTCTTTCTGGGATCCCTCAGGCGCTGATCAATCACTCGCGTTTTGTAAACTTCTTACCGATAGTTCTGAAAAGTCTGCCTGCTATACCACTATTTTCCAACGAGCGCCTGAAGTAATTGCGGACAAATCAGAACGTCGCGCATTCTGTGAAAAAGCTGAGGAATCGTATCGGGCACTGTGCACTGAACGTATGGAATAATCTGCGGTGTATTTGAAATCGTTTTACGGTGCGAGGTAGGTACGGATGGAATCGGCAATGGTTTGGATGATTGAAACGAATTTCGTATCATCCGGCTCAAGAAGCGTAAACCGAAAACCTAAGTGATCAGAGTTGAAGCCCGCAGAGAGCGGCACTACGCAAATACCTGTCGATGCAAGGAGTTGGTATGCGAATCGTTGATCAGGTTTTGCATTGACCAGATACGGTTCGATTATTTTTTTCGCTTCAGCCGACATTGGAAGTTCTTCGGTACCTTTCAGGACACCTTCGGCAAATACGGGAGTCATGTAAAACGCCCCACGGGCCTCGTGTACGATGAGCTCAGGAATGATGCTGAAAATATCCTTCGCCTGTTTCGCTCGCGCCTCGTAGCGCGCAATACGGGTTTCCAGGTACGGGTAATACCGTGGATCGCTCATGACCTGCGGTAATACTTTTTGCGGCAACGTCGTCGAACAGACTTCCAGCATTTTCGCGTTTATGAGCGAGTGCGCGTAACAATCAAAATTATCATCCTGATCGCGATTGTAAAACTCGATCCAGCCGCAGCGGCTTCCTGGCCACGGAAACTCTTTTGAGATGCCGCGCATGGCAATGCCGGGGACTCCATCAATGACCGAGGCAAGTTTGCGCATCCCGCTTCCGGTGTATGCGAGGTTCGAATAAATCTCGTCAGAAATGATAAAGAGTTTGTGCTCACGGGCAATGTCGACCATGCGCTTGATAGTCTCCTGCGGATAGACAAAGCCCGTCGGGTTGTCTGGGTTGATGATAATGATGCCGGCAATGTCCGGATGCGTTTTAATTTTTTGTTCCAAATCTTCAAGGTCAGGTTTCCAGCCATTATGGGGGTCGAGTGCGTATGTAAGGTGCGGCTTCCCTGCATGCGCCGCTTCTGCCGAAGAGTGTGTCGGATATGCGGGATTTGGACCAATAATGCGGGCATGGGGATGAAGCTGGCCGTATATTTTTGAGATCGCATCCCCGAGCCCGTTGAAAAAGAGAATATCGTCTGCCGTTATTTGAATACCGCCTTCAAGGTTCCGTTCCTTTGCAATGTATTCACGAGTGGCTTGAAGTCCTTTGGTTGGCGAATAAGCATAGGAGTTATTTTCCTGTGCCTCCTTCTGCACGATTTCCTTGATCCAGCCGGGTACGAGCTCGCCTTTTGCCACAGGATCGCCGATATTTTCCCACGTGATAGGTGTACCGAGTTTCTCTATCTTTTTGGCAAGTTCGACGATTGCACGTATTTCATAGTGCAATTCTCCAGCGCCAGGATGGACGATATCGGTTCTCATTGATTGGTCGATTGTAGAGCAAAACGAGACAAAACCAAACTGCCTGCCTTTACTATAAGACCCAGTGAAAGAAACCTCTCGTGTGCGCTCTGGAGGATTCGAACCTCCGACCTTACGCGTGTGAAGCGTACGCTCTAACCAACTGAGCTAAGAGCGCGTGATATTCTAAACACAA
>DATLDL010000031.1:0-9375 GCA_035525885.1 Minisyncoccota bacterium
AGCAGAAGACGTACCGGTTCTGGTACCACTTCTTCCTCGAGCAGTTGCGTGTCGCCAAGCGAGAAGCTGAGAACGAGCATGCTGCTGCGGTGGCGGCGTAGCGAAGTCGCGTGAGCGACTTCGCCTCGGTCACGGTGTAAAAACCTCGTTGTATCAAGCCGCTTCCTTTAACTGGGAAGCGGTTTTTGTTTTGCCACTCGTTCTGAAGCCGCGTACACTGTAGGTAATGCCAGGGAAGACAGTTCAGTAAATCAAACTTTGACAGAGAGCAAATAAAGAGGGATTATATGCGCTGACGTTGAATTGAGGAGGCCATCAATGAAAGTGGACAGCAGAGAGGAACGGTCACTGAAGCTGTTAGAAAAGTTGCAGAAAGATGCAAGCTTGTTGCCGAGACTTAAGCCGACGCTCGATCTACTCTGCAGGGTGGATCCGTCGGTTGTAGAGGTGATCGAGAAGTACCACGGGCTTAGTACAAACGAGCCATTAACGTTCAGGGAGATTGCGCAACATTGCGGGGTATCACGAGGATATGCTCATTCCCTCTATAAAAGAGGTATGTGGAAACTTCAGGGACTCCGATGGAAGTGAAACCGCCTGGCTTGCCCGGCGGTTTTATATAACTACAACCCCTCTGACCAAAACTTTGCGTCAGCTCCACTCGCGCGTACACTGTAGGTAATGGCAGGAGGAGATACCGTACAGCAGATAAAAGATAAGTTGAGCATTAACGACGTGGTCGGGCAGTATGTGAAATTGAAGCGAGCAGGGAAGTCCGTCGTAGGGCTTTGCCCCTTTCATAAAGAAAAGACGCCGTCGTTCCATGTGTCGGTAGATCGAGGGACGTGGCACTGCTTTGGGTGCGGGCTTGGCGGAGACGCATTCTCTTTTATAGAAAAGATTGAAGGAGTGGACTTCAAAGGTGCGCTCAAAATGCTTGCGGAGAAAGCGGGAGTTGAGATTGAGTACCACGGCGGCGCGTCAAAAGAAAACCGCACGCGCACGGAGCGTTTGCGTGAAGCGATGGCAAAAGCGTCGCAGTTTTATATCAACCAACTCACGGAAGAAGGTGATGGGTATAAGTATGCGAAAAAGCGTGGACTCACCGACGAAACAATTAAGGGGTGGGGAATTGGGTATGCGCCAGACAGCTGGAGGGCACTTCTTGAAGCGTTGACGATCGAAGGATTTAAGCAAGATGAGCTTGCTGCTGTTGGACTTATTAAAGAAGCCGATGGAAAGGCGGGTACATGGTACGACCGTTTCCGTAACCGGCTCATGTTCCCCATACGCGACAGTGCCGGCCGCGTCCTGGCGTTTACGGGCCGTACTTTGTCTGCCGAGGAACAAGCCAAATATTTAAACAGTCCTGAAACGGAGCTGTATCACAAGTCAGACATCTTGTTTGCGATGGATAAGGCAAAGGACGCTATTCGTACCCGCGGCTTTACGCTCCTGATGGAAGGGCAGATGGATACGCTCCATGCGCACCAAGCCGGATTCCAAAACGCTGTTGCTCTTTCCGGTACTGCGCTCACCGACAAGCACCTTTCGCTTATGAAACGCTACAGCGAAAACTTGATGCTTTGTCTGGACGCGGACGCGGCAGGCCTTGCAGCAACGGCGAAGTCAGCCATTGCCGCACTACGTGCAGGACTCAAAGTAAAAGCCGTGCGGTTGCCAAGCGGAAAAGATCCGGCTGATTTGATTACCGAAGACGCAAAAGAATTTACGAAGCGCGTGAAAGACGCAGCGCCCGTCGTTGAGTTCTTTTTGACCGTGCTTGCTGAGCGTGAGAAGGATGCTCATCGCATGGTGACGAGTTCTGAAAAAATCGTACTGCCTTTAATTGCAGCAATTAAGAGTCCTATGGAGAGGGAACACTTCGCGGCCGTAACCGGCCGCGCTCTTGGGCTCTCTGCGGAAGCAATAAAAGAGGCGCTTACACGGCTTCCCAAAGAGGAAGGCGAGGGAGTAGGGGGTAGGGAGCAGGGAGTAGACAGACAGAATCCTACAAGCTACAACCGACAACCTACGGCCTCGAGCACGGCTTTGCGTGCTCGCCGCCTGTTAGCGGCTATCCACGCCTATCCCAATACGCCGCTTGCGAAAAGGGTAGAAACCGAGTACGCTCGTATTACTGAAGCTCCGCTTCCGCAGGACGAGGTTCCCGAATCGGCCCTTTTTGAGGCCGAACAATCTTTTGGGGAGAACCCTTCTGAACAGGCAGCAGATGAGCTTTTGGGCGCCTTTGAAGCAGCGGTTATCCGCGAGGCGTATCAAGAATCGGTAGCAGAATTACGGCGAGCAGAAGCAAGTAAAGATGTGAAAGCGGTAGAGAGCGCCCAAGCAAAGTGCGCGCTTTTATCTTCGCGTTTGTCGTCCCTTCGTTCATAAATTCCTAATCTACTTTTTATAATTCTATGGCGACACGAACTTCTATGAAGAAGGCAAAAAAGACTGCGTCTAAGGCGCGGCGTGCACCAGCACGTTCCGTTAAATCCCGCGCGAAGCAGGTGGTGCGTCTTGCCGTCCATGGTGCAAAAGCAAAGGCCGCTGCCGCAAAAACATTGTCTGCCGACGATTTGATCAAGAAGGGAAAAGAGCGCGGTTACATTACCTACAACGAAATCATCAAAGCGTTTCCGCACGTCGAAGACGATGTGGATTTTCTCGAAGCGCTCTACGAGCGTTTTGCGACGGCCGGTATCGACATTTTGGAAGGCGGCATGCTCGAAGACAATGCCGACGCATATCTTGCGACCCGCAACATCAAAGGCCGCGAATCGAGCAACTACGACTCCATTCAGATTTATCTTCGCGAGATCGGTCAGTATCCGCTGTTGACCGCCGCTGAAGAGCGCACACTTGCGCAACGCATTGAAAAGGGCGACGGCGAAGCACGCAACATTCTTGCCCGCTCCAACCTCCGCCTCGTGGTCTCTATTGCAAAGAAATACGTAGGTCGTTCACCGGACCTCACGCTCCTCGACCTCATTCAGGAAGGAAACCTGGGCCTTTTCCGCGCGGTCGACAAATTCGACTGGAAGAAGGGTTATAAGTTTTCAACCTATGCAACCTGGTGGATTCGTCAGGCAATCACGCGTGCGCTTGCCGACCAGTCCCGTACCATCCGTATCCCCGTCCACATGGTGGAAACCATTGCGAAGTACAAGCAGGTCTCGCGCCGTCTCGCGCAGGTGCTTGGCCGTGATCCGCAGCCCGAAGAAATCGCCGTAGAAATGGGTGTTGAGCCAGAAAAGATTTACCAGATTGAAAAGATCAATCAGGATACGCTTTCACTTGAGAACCCAGTGGGTTCGGACGACGATGAGAAGTCTACGCTCGGTGACTTTATTGCCGACGATAAGATTCCGTCCCCCATGCAGGAATCTTCGGAACGTATCCTTACGGAACAGGTTCGCACTATTCTTGACGACCTCTCACCAAAGGAGCGCAAGATTCTTGAAATGCGCCACGGCCTTTTGGACGGCATTTACCATACGCTGGAAGAAGTAGGGAAGGAGTTCGGCGTTACCCGCGAGCGCATCCGCCAAATCGAGGCAAAGGCACTCGAGAAAATTCGCACGCACGGCAAAGCTCGGCACTTAAAGAGTTACTAAATTTTAGGATATGTCTTCACACGGAACGTTTGCAACGGTGCTTGGATGTATGGATGGGCGCTGTCAGGAAAAGACAATTGCGTATGCAAAAAAACTATTCGGTGTTGATCATATAGACACAATTACTGAACCAGGTATGGATAAAATTCTTGCAGGCGGCACTCACGCTGCTGCGACTGAGGAATTTCTTCCACAACTTCGCGAATGGATCCAGAAAAAGACAAGTATTTCTGCAAAAGGACACGGCTCAACGCAAGTCTTGGTAACTGGGCACTGCAGCTGCGCAGGTAACCCTGTCGATTTTGATCAACACACAAAAGATATCAAGGCAGCAATCGAAACGGTTCATGGCTGGAACTTATTCATTGAAATAAAAGGTGCCGCCTTTGACGAACAGTGGGAAATCAAAGAAATGTAAAGAAAAAGCCCCGACATTGTCGGGGCTTTTGCTACCTAGTTGCTAGGCAGCCTGTGCCGAAGTGGCGAAGCCACTGACGAACTGATTCCAGGCATGCCGCCTGAATTGGTACGTGCGTCGCTTGCTATCGGCATAGCAGACATGGAACCAGAGGCGAACGTCGGTAACACCCAGCGGTGCGATCCGCGTGCGCACACGCTCTTTCGCTGCGGCAAGTAAAGTAAACTCGTCGTCCACCGAAAGAAGGTGAAGACGAGCCATGCCGCAGGGAGCGTGCGCGTAGAGAATCACGGCCTTCGGCTTTTTGAGGCCAATCGCACCTTCGAGATGCCGCAGAAGCACCTCGTCATCGGGCGTGTAGCTGCCGTCTGACTGATGTCGCAGCGGTGACTCCTCGGGAATGAGAAGGGCACCGCCATTAAGTGACAACGGGTGCTGCATAGGTGCACTGTGCTGCGCTCCGCAGATGCTCGTGTGGTGGTTGAAGAGGTCGTGAAAGTGGTGCCCGTCTGCACACGGAATCAGGATTGCTCCTTGCCGTGCATTGTCGAGCATCTCACAGTTGATTTCTTCGAGGACGCCCTTGTCCCTGAGTACGCGAATCCGTTCGTGTTCATTTTCCGAAAGAACAGCGGTCATGTCATCCCCCGTGGACGGTGAGTGGGTACAGCCTAAACTCGTTAAATCATACCGTATTTTTCTATGAATTCAAGTCGCGGTACACTGTGTGTCATGAAGAGAAGGCGGGTCGAAAGGAGAAAAAAGAAAAGGTATCCCATCAAGCACTGGAGCCACTCGTCGTTGATGGCGTTCCTGCGCAATCCGCTTGCCTGGTACAAACGCTACGTGGAGCAGGTCTACGACACGCCCACGAATCCCGCTTCGGTCATTGGTAGGGCGGGACATCTTGCACTTGAACATTTTTATCGAGGTACCGAAAAAGAAGTGGCTATTGCCCTTGGCTTGGAGTATCTGCGCAAGGTACCGGATTTCGAGCTTAATTTTGGCAAAGCAAAAACGAAAAAAGCGAAAAAAGAAAAACGAGCGGCAATGGAGCGGGACTATCTCCAGGCAATCACCTTTTACTTGGCGAAGCCGCCCAAACATACCGTACTCGGTGCTGAAGTCCGAGGCGTTGCAGAGGTAGAAGGAATTCCACTTCCTATCAAAGCGATTTCAGATCTGGTCGTTGAATCAAAAATCGAACAGGGAGCAGTGGATGTAGTGGACCATAAATTTGTTGATTCCTTCAGTAAAGGAGGTGCAACAAAAACGCTATTCATTATTCAAGCGCTTTTTAATTACTACACCGTACGCGAGATGTATGGGAGACCGGTTCGTCAGTTCATCGTGTATGAGTGCAAAAAAACAAAAAATGCCGATGGCTCACCACAGCTCCGGCGGTACGCTATCGACTTTAAGACCTGCAGAGAAGAGTTTAAGGTCTTCCATCGCCTCATTAACGACGCGACCGAGGAAATGATGCGTCGCCGTATTTACCTGCCCAATCCCTCGGATATGTTTGAGGGCGATCACTCGTTCGATATATATCGCCTGGGTCTCGTGGACGATGTGGAAGATGACCCTACGAACCCGCCTTTGACAGCATCGACTGCACCGCGTCCTTCACGTCAGCATACGGGTACGCGCCGGGAATCACGAAAGGCGCCTGGCCCTTCACGACGATAAGCGTATAGGGCGTGCCGTTTGCGCCGGCCGCCTTGCCGTTCTCAATATCTGCCGTAATGTGCGCATCCACCGTAGATGCCGCGTTCTGGTAGCACTCGGCAAAGCCGTTCCCGCGTATCCCTGCAGCTTGTGCCAGTTCACCGTAGCGCGCCGGGTCAGTTGGCTGATTCTGAAAAAGCGCAGTCGCGAATTTCCAAAAAGCGTCGTTGCCACCCACTTTTGCCACACAGTCAGATGCCTCAGCGTGCTTGACTGCGTTCGGATGCAATTCGACGATAGGGAACTGCCGGAACACCCACGCCACTTTTCCGGTCGCGCCAAGGTCGGCAACAATCTGGTGCAGCACGGCATCGAAATCTTTACAGTGTGTGCAGTCAAAATCTGAGTACTCGATTATCTTAACGGGCGCGAGCGGATTGCCAAGGATGTGGTCCGAGCTATCGACGGGACGTACGACGGTAGGGTCGCCGGTACCTGATGCGGTGGAAGGATTATTTGCTTTGACACTCATATACACTGCCGTGGCCACGATGAGCCCGCCCAAAATGATCGCGATAGGTACCGTTTGAGACGTTTTCATACCTGCAGAATATCATGTGCTGTGATAGGGTTTGAGCAGCGGTTCCACGTTCTTCAGGGAGATACAAGATGAGTTACGCGCCTTTCATCGGTATTACCGATTTCACTGAGTCGGAGCAGGTGACGAATATGTGGCAAGTGCTCGGAAGTGCTGGTTCGAAACGCATGCTCGGAGTGGGCGTCATGATGAGTTACGAGACGCTTCATAGTATTCCAAATGAGTGGGACAAGGTCTTTCCGCCGAAGGAAGACATCGAAAAGATTTTCTTTCTCGATGCATGGGACGATGGCGTCTACAACTGCCTGCACTATGCTGACTACAAAGCTAAACCCGACTTGTGCGGGAGTTTGCAGAAAGCAATCAAGTACGGCGGCATGGGTTTGCGAGCTCTTCAGCTTGATATGACTTGGCCTGCGCCAGAAGATATCGCGAATGCACTCCACATTTCTCGCCGTCACATGCAGGTGATTCTGCAAGTCGGAGCCAAAGCGATGGAGGCGGTCGACAACGATCCGAAGAAGGTCGTCGCAAAACTTGCCGACTACGAAGGTGTCATTGCCCGTGTCCTACTTGACAAGAGCATGGGTAGGGGGCTTGGCATGGATGCCAAGGCACTTCTCCCGTATATCGAAGCAATCGACGACCACTTCGGCTCGACGCTCGGTATCGTGGTCGCCGGAGGACTCGGTCCTTCGACGATGCGTCTGGTTGAGCCGATCGTCGAGCGGTATCCGAACGTCAGCATCGACGCGCAAGGACGCCTGCGTCCGAGCGGCAACGCACTTGATCCTATCGACTGGGAAATGGCGAAGGAGTATTTGCGTCAGGCAGCGGCAATGCTCGGTTAGGTATCTCGCTCACAAGCGGCCAACAGATGGCCGCTTGTTTTTCAATTTTCCGCGTGAGTGTAATAGAACTATCGATTTCGCTCTTGCAGGCGAGAAGAAGAGTTGCATACAACAGGTAATCTCTGCTGCTACACTATCTCTATGAAATACATCTGTGCTCTCACCCTGTCTGCCTATAGCCTTATATTTCTTATACTTCTCCCTATTTTTCTTGTAGATCCTTCTGGCACCGAGATTTTGAGTTCAGAACTTGCGTTGATAGCTGCCGGAGTCGTTGTCTTTGCATGCGAGCGCGTTATTACAAAGCGCGTCGACCGATTTCCGAAAACAACTCTACTTGCTTGCATCGCGTTTGTAACGATGAGTATCTATATCATCGCGCTTAAGGAAGTGTACCTATCATATATGGAGAGTTCAACTATCTCACATGCCGACGCTACGGTTGACGACATATTCCTGATCGGATTGAACAGTCGCGCTGAAGGCGTGCGGCTTACTGTTCATGCATCCTTTCCAAAAGACGTAACAATACCTGACTGGTCCTTCGTACTCACCGCCGAAAACCCAACTTTTGAAGGAGCGGCCCATTTGTTTCGGATGGTCGTTCCATCACAGTCGCTCACCATTGTTCCCGCAGTGACCAACGGCGTTTTTCGTAAAGGAGTGAGCTATATCATTAACGCAGATCTCCAGTTCGTGGGAAGTTCGCCCGCGGCTTGTAGCGGACCTACGTGCACGCCCGATCCTTGTGTATCGCACGAATATTCCGCATTGCTTACCCAACTGGAACAGACGCGGTATGAAATAGAGATTGACGCCGGGGCACACATGTTGGTACCAAAAACCAGAGGTGCCGAGAGACCGTATACCGCGCATGCGTATAGTCCGCACGAGTGGTATCAAAATGCTTTTATTATGTACGGGTACTGCAAGAGTTAAAGCGGAAGTGCGTGGGTCATGGCAGGAGCATTGGAAGGTTTGCTCCAGTGCGAAGTATCAATTTTAATCTCTTTCTTATCGCGGAGGTCCTTATACTTCACGGAACCGTTTTTGAGCATGTAGTCATAGAGCTCTTTCGTGAGGCGTACGTCTTCCACACAGTACTCACGCACGAGATCGTATTTACCTTCTTCCCACCACACCATGGCCTTAAGCCCATCGCCGCTCTTGCCGCGGCCAAGTGTTGCTTGAGCAAGCGAGTCGAGGCGAATGCGCCGGCCGAGTGTTTTATAAACTTCTGTAAGCAAGTCGAGCGAGCGGATTTTCGAAAGATCGCCGGGGTAGTAGCGGTTCAAAATAGGAATGTCGAAGGTGTCGGAATTGAAGCCGATCAGAAGGTCGGTGCGCTCCAGAATGGGCCAGAGCTTATGCAGTTCATCTTTGAAGTACGAGGTATAAGAATCGGTTTCAGAATCGTACACGCCCACGACTGTTAGCTCCATCTGTTCTGGATCGATGCGACCGCGGTTAAGCGTCGTCGATCGTGTCTCGATGTCAAAAACGACAAAGCGCATGTTAGCCACGAACTATCGCTGGAATATCTTCGAGCATCAATTCCTTTTCCTCGCCTGTTTCCAGATTCTTCAGTTTGAAGAGATGTGAAGCGAGCTCATTTTCACCAACCACCACAAGATAGGGGATCTTGTGCTTGGAAGCGGTTTTGATTTGGTCGCCGAGTTTCTTTTCCCCGAAGTCGATAGCGACGTTCAGTCCGCCGCGGCGCAGCTGACCCGCAAGCGTTTGTGCCTGTATAGCAAGTTCGGGATCGGTGACCGCGACATATACCTGCGCTGCGGGTTTGTAGGCAGGCATGAG
This sequence comes from Minisyncoccota bacterium, assembly GCA_035525885.1. GTDB lineage: Bacteria > Patescibacteriota > Minisyncoccia > Phycocordibacterales > Phycocordibacteraceae > C7867-001. The sequence goes on from DATLDL010000031.1 coordinate 8,974, forward strand.
GCCATGGGTTTCCAGGAAGTCGCGCATCGTGACGTCCCCCATGCCAAAGCCGACGCCGGGCAAGGGCTCGGTATCAAACAGGGCAGTGAGGTTGTCATACCGGCCGCCGCCAAAAAGCGAGCGGCTGTTTTCTGTGTTCGTATCAAACACTTCAAACACCATACCGGTGTAGTAGTCGAAGCCACGCACAATTTCCGGTGCGTAGACGATGTTAGTAATGCCGGCTGCGGCAAAATCAGCAATCATTTTTTCAAGTTCTCCTGGAGCGCCTTTTGAAAAGACGTGCGCAGGCACGGCGATCTCTTCAAGGCCTTTTAGGAATTCTTCTTCGGAGACTTTTGTCTTTGTATCGAGAAGGCGGAGGAGGGTACGGTGGCGCTCGGGAGAAAGGCCGAGATCGTG
>DATLDL010000021.1:0-10588 GCA_035525885.1 Minisyncoccota bacterium
CATTACTCATGTTTTCTCCCAGATCAGAAAGAACAAAAAACACCAGCTTTCGTCTGAAAGCTGGTGTTTGAGTTCAAGGAGTCCTTAAGCGCAAAAATCAACTTTCAGATTGCTGAAATACCAGAATCCAAAAAAGTGATAGGATGCGCGGTTCATGTGGGAAGATTGTAGCAAGTACCTGAAAACCGTCTAGGCCTTTGTCACCACCAGAGGACCGTCCTTTTCTATGAGAATGGTGTGCTCAAAATGAGCGGAGCGTGATCCGTCTTTGGTGCGATAGGTGTAGCCATCGGGAGCAATAACAACCGCAGCTTTACCAGCGCTTGCTATCGGCTCAAGCGCAAGCACCATACCCTCGACTAACTCTTCACCCTCTCCTTCTTTACCAAAATTCGGCACAAACGGCTCTTCGTGCACGTGGTCCCCAACCCCGTGGCCGCCAAGCTCTTTTACAACGGAAAACCCAGTGCCTTTAAATGCTTTTTCAATAGCGCTTGAAATGTCGCCGATATGGTTGCCCACTTGTGCAGCGTCAATGCCACGCACAAGCGCCTCTTCTGTGGCACGCATCAACGCGAGCGAGGCGCTGTCGGTCTGCCCTACTGCCACGGTGACCGCGGCGTCCACAATGATGCCGCCATGCACTAGTCCCAAATCAAGGCCGACAATATCGCCCAGTTTTAATATTTTAGTTTCTTCGTTTGGAATGCCGTGCACCACTTCTTCGTTTATAGAGACGCAAAGCGTTGCGGGGTACGGACGAGCCGCTCCTTCCGGTGTATACCCAAGAAATGCTGGTTCGTCTCCTCCGTCCCGAATCAACTGTTCGGCAAGATCATCCAGTTCTTCAGTAGAAACACCTGGTGCCACTTTGTCCGCACACGCCTCAAGTACTGCCGCCAGACGTCGTCCCGCCTCAATAAGCGTCGCGCGCTGTTTCTCGGTGGTGATAATCATCCCGTTAGAAATAGGACGCGGACACCGCAGAGCGTGGCGCATCACTATAGTTATTAGTGATCATAATATATTTGAATTGTAGTCCATTTCGCTTGAGTCCGCTATTTCTAACGGGAATCATGCAATTCCAAGCGCCTTCCTGATGCTGGAAGCTATTTCCGCTTCAGTGCGACTACTGCCACCATCAACATCGATCAGTGCGCCGGCATTACGAAACACTTCGATTGCGGGCTCCGTATGAGCATAGAATTCTCGTAGTCGCTCATCGACCATATGGTCATCGGCGCGTCCCGAGGTTTCCTTGCGACTTGCGAGACGCGTATGCACGTCTTCATCAGACACCTGCAAATTGACGATGGAAAACTTGCGTCCCAGCCACCCCAGAGAAGAAATGACGAGCTCTGCTTCCTGAATTTTTCGATTGAAACCATCGAAGATGGCACTCTGGTCATTAGGGATGGAGAAAAGAGATTTGAGGTAGAGATACATGGCAAACCAGTGCGGCTGGAGAAGACCTTTTTCGTCATATTCTTTCGTTTTGTGTCCTACCGGCGTGTCTTCTTTTGCAATATCACGAAACAGTTTTCCGGATGCAAAAATCGGCCAGCCCGTGTGTTCGGCCAGCAGTTTTGACTGAGTTCCCTTGCCGCACCCTGGCTTACCGACGAAAAAGATAGTGTGAGATGTGTTCACTCAAAAAGTTTACCCCGTATTACCATTTTGTGCGAGAGACTTACTTAACGCTCAATCTTGATGCGACACATTGAACCGAAATGGTACTGCGGGGTGTACGGGACAAAAGCAAAACACGCCAGAGCAGAGCTCTGGCGTGTTTTGCTCCTCATGTTTCTAATACTCCCGGAGAGAAACTTGCGCGTCGATCTTACGGATGAGATCAAGCACCACCTGGACAGCAATCAAGAGTGCAGTACCACCAAGCACGAGCGTGGTAATACCGGTAAGCCCCTGCACAATGGCCGGTGCAACGGCGATAAGGCCAAGGAAAACTGCGCCAGGGAGCGTGACACGATTCACGACCTGACCGATATAGGTTTCAGTCTCGCGGCCAGGACGTACGCCAGGGATAAATGCGCCGGTCTTTTGCAGATTCTCTGCAACACGAGTGGGTTCAAAGGTGACTGCGGTGTAGAAGTAGGTAAAGAGAACGACGAAGATGAAATACACGGTGCTGTATTTCCATGAATTTCCAAGAAACGCCGTGTACCAGAGCGAGAGCGCAGACGCGTGCGCAACATGCAGTCCGGACAACATCGAGAGAATCATCTGTGGAAGAAGGAGGAGTGAGAGCGCAAAGATAATGGGAATCACTCCGGCCTGCAGAAGGCGGATCGGGAGATAGGTAGCAGCACCCGAAGAAAGTGCGGCTCCGCGCACTGAGCGCGCATATGCAATCGGAATTGAACGCTCCGCATCAGATACGGTAACGACTGCGTAAATCATAGTGAGCGCAAGAATGGCAAAGCCAAGATATGCGGGGATATTTGCTGCAGCTCCGGCAAAAATGGTCTGTGAAATACCGCTTGGAATACGTGCGGCAATGCCGGCAAAGATGATGAGCGAGACGCCATTACCAATACCAAACTCAGTAATAAGTTCGCCGATCCACATGAGGAGCAGCGAGCCAGCGGACACGATCATGACGTTCGCCACAAGCGCCATGGTGTTGAGCGGCGCAATCACGCCCTGACCCTGGAGAAGGAACAAGAAGCCGATCGCCTGAAGGACGGCAAGGGGAACGGTAAGGAGACGGCTCCAGCCAATGAATTTTGCACGGCCGGTCTCCCCTTCTTCAAAGTATGCTTGCTTCACCTGTGGGAAAATGAGCGTACCAAGCTGCATGATGATAGACGCTGTGATGTACGGGCCCACGCCAAGCATGACGATTGAAAGCTGAGAAAGTCCGCCGCCTGAAAAGACGTTCAAAAGCCCGAAGAACTGGTTGTTACTGAAAAAGGCGATGAGCGCGTTGTGATTAACGCCCGGGATCGGGATAGAAGCGAGCAGACGAAATACCGCAAGAGCCCCGAGGACGAATAAAATACGATTACGAATCGCCGGGTCCCCAAATGCAAGTTTCGCCTTGTGAAAAAATTGATTAAGCATTGATAGTGCCGCCTGCCTTTTCAATTGCAGATTTTGCGGATGCAGAGAGAGTGCACTTGCGTACCACGAGCGCTTTTGTGAGTTCGCCAACGCCCAGGATCTTCACTTTCGGCGCGCGACCCTTCCCTGCGCGTCGGATCAAACGCTTTGCCAAAAGTGTTGCTGGGGAAACGATATCGCCTGCCTTAAATGCGTTTTCAAGCGCCACGAGGTTAATGACGGTGTAGAACACGCGGTCCGTACGGACAGTGAGTGCGCGGTTCTTGCCGTATCCGCGACGCTTCGGGATTTTCTTGATGAGATCGCGCGCTTCCGGACGGATCTTGTGACCTGCGCGCGCAGTCTGGCCTTTACCACCACGACCTGAAGTCTTACCGCGCTTACCGCCGCGACCGACCGGCGCTCGTTTTATGTGGTGGCTATGGCGAGGAGAAAGAGTGTTGAGTTGCATGGTAGTAAAAATTACGCAGCGGCAGCTTCTACGACCTCCATTTTCTTTGCGGGGCGGGGACGAAGCTTCTTGAGTGCCTCAATCGTCGCGCGCGCAATGGTGAGCTTATTTTTCGAACGAGTATGAATCTTCGTGACCACGTCGGTAACGCCACCAAGATCAAGCACGGTGCGCATAGCGCTACCTGCAACAAGGCCGCGACCGGGAGATGGCATGATTTCCACCCATGATGAAGCGTACTTTGCTTCCACATCGTGCGGAATTGAGTTTGACGACGTGCGCGGAATCGTAAAAAGATTTTTGCGCGCATCGCGAGTTGCTTTGTCGATGGCAAGTGCCGTGTCGGCGCCCTTTCCAAGTCCAACACCAACGCGTCCTTTCTTATCGCCAATGACAACACAGAGACTGAAGTTGAAGCGACGACCACCGGCCATAACGCGGGCCACGCGACGTGCGTCAATAGTGACCTGGTCAAACTCGCTGCGCTCGCGCGGTGCGCGGCTGCGCTCACGGCCTCCGCCACGACCGCCACGTCCACGAACTGCTGAGCGTGCACCTGCATCCCGTCCTCCACGAGCTGGAGCTGCTGACGTTGCGTCAGTTGGAGCAGGAGTTGTCTTTTGTTCAGTAGTATCCATATACAGTATTAGAAAGTGAGTCCGCCCTCGCGCGCCGCGTCTGCAAGCGCCTTAATTTGTGCGGCGTAGCGGTACCCAGCGCGATCAAACACGACTGAAGTAATACCTGCCGCCTTTGCACGCTTTGCAACCGCTTCACCAACGAGCTTCGCCTGAAGCGTCGCGGGTCCCGGAAATTCACGGCCGTGAACCGACGCGAGAGTCTTGCCTGCATTGTCATCAATTACTTGTACCGAGACGAAACGGTTCGAACGAAATACCGCGAGACGGGGGCGCTCTGCGCTTCCGATGACGCGTGCACGAATACGTGCGTGGCGACGCTTGCGAGAATCATTTTTTGAAGGGGTGACGTGTTTCATATGCGATTAGACAGCTTTCTTGCCTTGCTTGCGACGGATGACTTCGCCTTCATAGCGGAATCCTTTACCGAGATACGGCTCCGGCGGCTTCACGGCACGCACATTTGCCGCAAACTGTCCGACTGATTCTTTGTTTGCGCTTTCAAGCGATACGACGTTCTTCTCTGCGGTTGCGGTTACATCTGCGGGAATGGCGAGCTTCACGAGATGGGATTTACCGACGGTAAAGACCATTTCCTTTCCCTTGACTTCCGCACGGTACCCGACGCCCTCAAGAATAAGCACTTTCTTGTAAGGAGTCTCGACACCCTTTGCCATATTTTTAATGTGGGAAGCATAGGTACCCATGAGCGCCTTCGCGAGGCGTGAATTGTTCTTTGCCGTGATTTGCACACCTTCGGGTACAACCTCAAGTGCAATTGCAGGATGCACGCGCTTGGTGAGCGTGCCTTTAGGGCCTTTGACGGTCAGCGTATCGCCAGTGAAGCTGACTTCTGCTTTCCCTATGGCAATTGGTTTTTTAGCGAGGCGGGACATAAGAGTATTATTTATGGTGAGTCATTTCGAACTACCAAATTTCAAACAGTGTCTCTCCGCCGGCGCGCACTTTGCGTGCCTCAGCATCTGAGAGGACGCCCTTGGGGGTCGAGAGAATGCGTGAACCCATGCCGTCTTTCACGCCGTGAGACTCACGTGCAGATACATACAAGCGACGACCGGGCTTGCTGATGCGATCAACACCGCGAAGACGTGGCGTGCCGCGATCATCGTACGCAAGCGTCACAATGAGCGTCTTCTTCACATCCCCTTCTTTCCGGACCTCGGTGAGGTAACCGAGTTCCTTAAGCTTGCGTGCGATCGCTTCCAAGTGACCCGAGTGGGACACTTTGACTTCAGGCGCGCTGATTGCAGCAGCGTTCTTGAGACGAATGATGAAATCTCCAACTTTGTCGGTTACCATGATGCTTTTTTTACTCCCGGAATCTTGCCATCGCGCGCAAGTTCACGGAACTGAATGCGGGAAACGCCGAAGGCACGCAGATAGCCGCGAGAGCGACCGGAGATCGCGCAGCGGGTCTTGAGGCGGATCGGCGAGGAGTTTCGGGGAAGACTTTGGAGGCCTTCATAGTCGCCAGCTGCCTTAAGCGCCGCGCGTTTCGCGGCGTACTTCTTGACGAGTTTTGCCTTCTTGGCATATCGCGCGAGCTGGGATTTTTTGGCCATAAAAAATAAAGCTCCGAAGAGCGTGTGCTTCAGATTATCAGCGTTTTTTAGCTACGTCAACGCGAAGCGGGAAACCGAGGTACCGGAAGAATGCATCCGCTTCTTTCTTGGTTTTTGCATTCGTCACCACGGTGACCGCAAGGCCAAACACGTCCTTGATGTCTTCGTCGCTCGTTTCCGGGAAGATGGTGTGTTCACGGATGCCGATGGTCAAATTGCCCATCGTATCGATGGCGCCTGGATTCAAACCGCGGAAGTCGCGCGTACGAGGAAGTGCAATGTGAATGAGTTTGTCGATGAAATCGAACATGCGTGGACCGCGCAGCGTTGCCGCAAGGCCCACCGTGTCGCCTTCACGCACCTTAAACGATGCAATCGACATACGTGCGGCGCGTGGCGCTGCTTTCTGTCCCGTAATCTTCGCGAGACGGTCCTCAATGAGCGCAAGCTGTTTCTGATCGCGTTTTTTACCAACACCCGTAGCGACTACGACCTTCATGATCTTTGGAGACTGCATCGGGCTGGTGTAGCCAAACTCTGCGCGAAGCGCTTCGTAGGCAGTCTGCTGTTTTTGTTTAGTCAGTGTCATACGTGTTATTTGAGTGCGCTCTTACTCGACTTTGCAACGCGGACGCGTCCGCCGTCCTCTACACGGTAGCCCACACGGGTCGGCTTCTTGGTATCTGGATCAATCAACATGACGTTCGAAGCATCGATAGGGCGAGGAAATTCAACGATACGGCCCGTTTGGCCATTCGTACCACGGCGATGACGCTTGGCCAGTGCCACACCATCAATGAGCACCTTATTGTCTGCAGGAAATGCACGGGTAACCTCGCCGGTCTTCCCTTTATCCTTACCGGTCACCACCATCACCTTGTCGCCTTTTTTAATTTTCATACAAAAAGTATTAGACGACTTCAGGAGCAAGCGATGCGATGCTGTGCCAGCCGCGCTCGGAAAGTTCGCGTGGCACGGGGCCGAATACGCGGTTTCCTTTCGGCGCCATTTCCTTACCCTGCTTTTCAATGATCACGACCGCGTTCTCATCGAAACGGATGTAGGAACCGTCCTTGCGGCCAAAGGGCTTGGTCTGACGCACCACAACAGCGCGATACACCTCCTTCTTCTTTACTGCTTTGCGTGGCTCAGCAACCTGAATAGCAATGACGACCACGTCTCCGATGCGTGCGTAACGGCGCTTAGAACCGCCAGGCACCTTGAATACGCGAGCGATTTTTGCGCCTGAATTGTCTGCTACGACGACGATAGATTTATCCTGCAACATATATTATTTCGTGTGCCCCGCTGTGGCGGTGGCGATTTTGAAACGCTTCAGTTTTGAGATCGGACGGCATGCAACGATCGTCACCTTATCGCCAACCTGGGCCGTATTGCCTGGGTCATGCGCAAGAAACTTCTTTGAGCGTACGAAATACTTCTTGTACTTCGCGTGCTTCACATAGCGGTCAACACGTACAGTAGCCGTGTCTTTCATAGCGGCCTTAACGACCGTACCGGTGAATGTTTGAGGACGAGGAGTGGTGTGTTCCATAAAATAAGTTAAGCGGCCTTAGCGGTCGAACGAGCGCGCTGCTCGGTCAGTACGCGCGCAATAAGCTTGCGTGCATTCTTGGGCGAGTTCGAGTCCTTAGGACGAGCGCCGGCAGATTCAAAGCGGAGCGTGCGCAACTGCGCGCGCGTATCCGCAAGCATCTTGGTGAGCTCCTGCTCCGTCTTCCCTTTCATATCCATCTTCTTTGCCATACAAATGATTATCGTGCAACGACGACGGTCTTTACCGGAAGCTTCGACCCTGCCTGCTTCAGGTGTGCGCGCGCAACACTCTCTGCCACGCCATCGAGCTCAAAAAGTACGCGACCCGGTCGTACTTCAAAGACGTAGTGCTTCGGATCGCCCTTTCCGGAACCCATGCCCACTTCAGCTGGCTTTGCTGTAATCGGCCGGTCAGGGAAAATGCGAATCCAAAGCTTGCCGGTCTTGGCAACTGCGCGAGTAAGCACCTTACGTGCTGCTTCAATCTGATTGCTCGTCACGCGCGATGGAGAAATGGCCTTAAGCGCAAACGAACCGTTTGCAATAGTCGTACCGCGCGTATCAGGACGCGAACGCTGCTTCAGACTCATACGTCCGGTTTGCCACTTGCGATGTTTTACTTTTTTAGGAAACAACATACAAAAATATTAGGCGCGTGCGGGTGCCATCGTCTCCTGCTGGGCGCGGACCGGAGCTTTCTTGTCGTTATAGATATTGCCCTTATAGATCCACACCTTGATGCCGATCACGCCGTACGGAAGGTACGCCTGTTCGTGGGCAAAATCGATGTCTGCGCGGAAGGTCTGGAGTGGGATACGACCCTTTTTCACCTGCTCCTTGCGGCTCATTTCTGCGCCACCCAAACGTCCGGAAATCACGATGCGTACGCCAAGCACTTCGCGCACCGCATCTACTTTCTCGAGCGTCTGCTTCAATACGCGACGGAATGGAAGGCGCTTTTCAAGGCCTTCAGCGACCATGTATGCCACTACCGCAGCATCCATTTCCGGCTGGCGGACTTCGACGATGTCGAGCTTCACTGTGCGACCATGCTTTGAAGCGACTTTGCGAATAGCATCCGTCAGTTCTTTGCGGAGTTTAGTTGCGTTTTCACCGGAACGACCGATCACAAGACCAGGGCGTGCAGTTGAGAGAATGACCTTGAGCTCGTTTGCGGAGCGCTCGATCTCAATACCTGAGGTGTAGGTACCGCGAAGGCGCTTGGTGAGAAATGCGCGAATAGTCGCGTCAACCTTGAGGTTTTCACGAAAATGCTTTTTATCGCCAGCGAACCAGCGACTTTTCCAGTCTCGGATAATACCGAGGCGGTGTGCGTAGGGATGTACAGTATGTGTCATATGAAAATTAGGCGAGGGTGAGGAGCACGCGAGACTTCTTACGGCGAATTGGGGTGGCACGACCAAACGCGCGAGGCATGTAACGGACCATCTGGCCCGCATTCTCAACAATGATCGACTTCACCGTGAGATCCTCTGACTTCTTGCCGTCTGCCTTTGCATTGGCAACTGCGCTTTTGATGAGCTTCTTGATAGGGTCAGACGCGCGCTTCGGCAAGAATTCAAGCGCCGCAAGTGCTTGCGGTACCTTCTTCCCCTTCACGAGCTCCGTTACCAAACGGACCTTACGAGGGGACTGATTGTAGTTGCCGAGCGTTGCCTGCATACCTTATTTCTTTGCAGCAGGAGCGGCAGTAGCGGCTTTTGCAGAAGCAACCTCAGATTCCTGCTGCTTCATTTCAAGCTCTTTCTGCATCTTGCCGCCGTGGCGAGTGAACTTCTTGGTCGGAGAGAACTCGCCGAGGCGGTGACCCACCATTTCCTCAGAAACGAGCACGTCCACATGACTTTTGCCATTGTGGACGCCAAACGTAAAACCGACCATTTCCGGGCTAATTTGCGATCCGCGTGCCCACGTCTTAATAACGCCGGTAGTACCAGCTTTCTTACCTTCTACCTTCTTGAGGAGTTTGACGTCCACATAAGGGCCTTTTTTAAGACTGCGAGACATGTGAGAAGCAAATGAAAACCCGCGAAGCGGGATTAGCAGAAGATACAGGAAGTCTTTATTGCCGTCAACAACCCATCGATTTCAAATAGGCGCATAATTCCTAGGCCGTTTTAAAACGTTGACAGATACATTTTTTATTATTTTATACAAAATCATTGAAATACTGAGTGCGTTGCTGGTTTTATCTGCTCGTAAGCGATACAGTTATTGATGGATAACTGGAGATGGTGCCATGGTGCGAAATTTGGCTGGTAGCCAGGAACTCGAGGACGAAACGTCAATCGATGTACGTCCCCTCAAAGAGCGGGTCGGATTGCTCGATATGGACTACGAGGAAATCGAGGGGGCTCTGCTCGGATACACACTGCGTGATGTCGCACGCAGAGAGTACTGCAAGCCGCTTCGCAAACGATACTCACGTATCCTAGGATACTGAGTGCCAAAACCCCACGCCAAAAGCGCGGGGTTTCTTTTTACAGAATTGAGAGTAGTCTTAAAGACAGAAGTTTTTTATGTAACCAGGAAGGAGGTGTTTTATGCCACTCTTTGTGATTTTGTTTTATGTACTCCCAATGCCCGCTACGGTCGAGTCGTGGGGTGCCGGAGGGACCCTTGTCCCCTTCGACAGATCCACTCTCAATAACTACCGTCGCTGGTACTACCAGACCCAGGATCGAGTGATCGCTTGGCATAAGGATCGGCTCTTTACGCTCGACTCTCGTTACCGCCGAGAAGAAGCGTCTCGGAAACTTACGTTTGCACGCAGCCAAGCGCAGGACAAAGGGATCTCGGCCGCAAGTCCGGAATACCCGAACATCCGCCAGTTTCTTCCGAAGTCTGACTGGCCCGAGAATCGCGCCAAGAAACTTTTCCGAAGCATTGGCAGACGGGGGAAGCTGGAGAATCGTGATGCCTAGAAACTTGGCAGGAAATCAGGAGTTTGAAGACGAAACCATCCCTCCCTACAAGTATCCCTGGGAGCAGACAGGCGATGGAGAATTCGTGCGGAAAACAGATCACCCGCTCGACTTCGACTTCCGATGGAAAAATGGGTACGAGACGCGAGTAATGTGTCTTGGCAATCTCATCCCTTAGCTTTCAACAAAACCCCGCGCAACGCGCGGGGTTCTTTTTATATAGAGAATAGAATTAAAAGTACGAGCGGTAGAAGAAGTGCTACCCAACCTACAATTCGAGCAAAATCTTTTTTAGTCACCGCCTGTGCGATAAGAAAAACCGTAAGGAGACCG
>DATLDL010000025.1:0-4347 GCA_035525885.1 Minisyncoccota bacterium
AACCAATTCGCTCTTCGGCGCCGGGTACATGCGCTTGAGATGCGCAATGATTTTCTTTGCGCGCGCTTGGCGCTCTTTGAACTTTGCTGGGGTCATTGAGTGCGTGGCACCGAAAGAGCGGCGAGGTCGGCAAGCACTTCTTTTGCGTGATTTTCTGGCTTTACTTTTTCGTACACTTTCGCGATGCGGCCTGCAGGATCAATCAGGAATGACGTACGCATCGTGCCCATGTAGGTTTTCCCATACATCTTCTTTTCGCCAAATACGCCATACTGCCCCACCACCTCTTTATGCTCGTCCGCAAGAAGCGTAAATGGAAGAGTGTACGCATCAGCAAATTTCTTGTGGCTCTTTACAGAATCCGTTGAAACACCGAGCACCACAGCGTTAATTTTCTGGAAATCCTTGAATTGATCACGAATGGTGCATGCCTCAATGGTACAACCGGGCGTGTCGTCCTTGGGATAAAAGTACAAAAGCACCCATTTCCCCCGATACGAAGACAGGGTATGTTCATTGCCGTCTTGATCCGACAGAGCAAAATCAGGAGCAATCGCACCCACTTCAGGCATAGTCATGCGCCTATTCTACCAAAAGGTCCTCTGAATCTTTCGGGAAGACGAGGTGGAAGAAGAGAACGGTGAGTGTCCCTGCAGCAAAGGCGATCAGGAGGCCGGAAATGAGCATTCCCACGACAGGAATAAGACTCACCACCGAGAGCGCGAGCATACCAAACGCGCCGTCGCGCCATATGATAGTGTCGCGCTTTTCAATCTGACGTGCCAAAAGAGCACCCGCCACTATGCCAGCCGAAATGAAAGAAAGAATGGCGAGGAGGAAATACAATGCGCCCGCAAGAACCGCGATACCGATGCCTACAAACGTAAGCGCAAGCAGGAGAATAAGCACGGGTGCCGCGATGAGAATCGCAAACCCGAGCAACGTGGCCAACAGGTGACTGCGGGTAGTACGGGTAAATGCACGCTCGGCAATGGCGTCCGTGAAGCGCGGGAACAAGCCGGCAATGAGACCTGCGAGTATGACCGCCGCAAGAAACCGTATAAAGAGAAAGACCCCAAAGCCCGCCAGGACGAGCGCATGTGCTTGTTCAGAGCTTGGCAAGTACGACGGGCCGGTATAGTGCACACCACCCAGAACATGTGCTGACGATGGAATGCGCGCCTGCTCAGGCGATTCATAGGAAAGAGAGCCGACGATCGTCGTATCTGGCGCGAGCGAGACGCGTCCACCGGCAACGACGGTTACATCGCCCTCAAAACGGCCTGCAAGCGCGGCGTTATTCGCATAAATAGTTACAGGGCCTTTTGCACCGTTTTCAATGGTGACGTTAATGCCGACCGCATGCATACTGCGCGCTGTTCCACCGCGCGCTGCAATAGATCCGCCAAACGCGAGCACATCTCCTCCTACCGGACTTTCGATCGAAACGCTTCCGCCAAGAGCACGCACATCTCCCGCAACGGACGCGCGAAGTGACACGGAACCCGCCACAAGCAACGCATCACCAGATATAGGCGCCGTCACTACCACCGAACCGGCAGCAGCTGAAAGGTCGCCTGTCGTTGGCGTCGTTACCGCAACTGTGGCGCCAAACGCATACAAGCTGCCTGGCGTAGAGGTGGCGACAAAGACACTTTGTTCAGCAACAAAGGTAGATGTTGCAATGGGACTGGTCGCGGCAAACGCAGGAAAAGGAAGGAGCAGAGTGAGCAGTACGATACGTACGGTCTGCATCATGACGTTACGCCGAGGGCGGCATCGGCAAGTGCGGGTGCGTCGGTGCGGGCACTGCAACAGGGACATAGTACGCACCCCCGTTCTTACGCATGGATTCGAGCAGGAACGAGAAGGTGAAGACGAGGAACACTATGGCGGCAGAGGCAAGACAATAAATGCAGAGTGCGTTGATGATAAAGAATTGTACGCTCACAAAGTATACGGACATGACAAAACCAAGCAGTGCCAGGCCTTGGATAACGCGACGAATGAGGTGGCGGAAGAGGAGGATCTCAAAGGCAGCAACGAAGAACAGGAGTCCGTAAAAGAAAATGCCGTACTCGGCAATCGGAATGCCAAACAAGTACGCGTAAGGGCTTTGCGCAACAATGTTACAACCGGAAAGCGTGGTATTGGGGTCGCAGAGCAGCGGCATACCGTTCATCTCGTGCTGCACCAAGTACACAGAATCTGCGAGTCCAAAAAAAGCGAGAAGTAAAATGGCCCAAGTCGCTATGCGTTTCTTCATGAACCGTATCGTACGCGCGTTTTGGCCACTGTGCAAATGGTACAATCGCCCCATGAATTCAATGCCAAAAGACGAAGAAGAGTGGAAAGAACGGCTCAGCCCGGAGGAATATCACGTGCTCCGCGAAGCTGGTACCGAAGCTGCTTTTACGGGCGAATATGTCGACAACCACGAAAAAGGGGTCTATCGCTGTAAAGCATGTGGCGCGACGCTTTTCTCATCCGATGCGAAATTTGACTCGGGCACTGGCTGGCCTTCGTTTACTGATCCTGCAGTTGCTGAGAATGTGGGCACTCGCTCAGACGACGCTCATGGCATGCACCGTACCGAGGTGTATTGCAAGAACTGTGGCGGCCATTTGGGACATGTATTTGATGATGGTCCCAAAGAAGCGGGCGGTAAACGATACTGTATTAATTCCGTCTGCCTCGCATTTGACGAAGGTGAGGAGGTGAAAAAATAAAAAACCGGCCCGCAGAGCGGGCCGGTTTTTTTATTTCACAAAGAAGGTTGCTCGTACCGTCACCATGACTGTTTTATCGATCGTCGAAGTATCGTACGCCCCGTAGTCTGAAACTTCAGTCGAGTTTCCTGCGAGCACTTGCACTACCCCACTTGAAGCAGATTGCAAACGTCCCACTCCCTGACCGGTCGTTTTTACAATCTGCTCGGCGCGCGCTTTTGCATCAGCAATTGCGTCACTCATGAGAGAGACCCGCAGCTCCGGCAGACTCGATACGTAGTATTGCGGATCCTGAATGAAAAGCACGAGACCTTGGTTTGTAAGTGCCGTAATGTTTTGCGCGAGCTTCTGAATCAGTGATGGATCATTAGATGCGACTTTCACATCTTGCCGGACCTGGTACCGTTTTGGCGCATTTACATCGGAACTGTAGGAATAATCCTGATCCGTATGCACCGCACCAATAGTGATTGATTCAGCTGCTATTCCCGCGTTCTTAAAGAAATCCATGACTTTCGCAGAATCAGCCACTACTTGAGCAGTTGTTTGTGGGAGACCACTCTCAAACGAAGAGCGCGTAGAAGCGATAGTCCAAATGGCGCGATCTGCCGTTACCGTCTTGGTGGCTGAGCCGGTAACCGACAATACGTTGCTTGCGTTTTTAATTGATACCGCCGTACTGGCCGCAATGATGCCAACTACAATAAGTGCAGCTCCCAATAGCGTTCCCAGTGGAACAAATTGATTTTCCCAGAACCGTTTACAGTATTCGTTCATAGTGAAAGAAATTAAATGTGACACACGACGCGCCCCGGATGTTTTTCAGCATACCGCTGATGGTATTCTTCTGCCTTCCAAAATTGTTGTGCGGGTTGAATCGCCGTTGCAATGGTTTTTGGAAGGAAATGGGGAGCAAGTTCTTTCTTGATACTCTCTGCAATCATTTGCTGCTCGGGTGAATGATAGAAAAGAACTGAGCGGTACTGCTCCCCCACGTCCGGTCCTTGCCGATTCATTTGGGTGGGGTCATGCAGTGCAAAGAACTTTCTTGCAAGAGTCTCAAAAGACACTTTTCCTGGATCAAAGGTTATTTCCACCGCTTCCGCGTGACCCGTGTCTCCGCCACAGACCTGCTCGTACGTCGGATTCTGCACATGTCCGCCCGTGTATCCAGACACAGCATCCGTTACGCCCGGTACCGCGAGAAATGACGCTTCTACACCCCAGAAACAACCGGCTGCAAACGTGGCTTTCTCCATAATGAAACCAGTGTACCACTCAAGGAGTTATAGAAGATAGAAGCACCTTGCGGCGGGCGCAAGATCTCCCAGAGATGTGTATGCATCTTGTCGTTTTGCATTGCATAACGACTTAGTATTTCATCACACCATCCTATGGAAATCTTCCGCGCCCTTGGACTCGGAATCTTTTTCTTCGTCCTTACCTCATTCATGCCTGCCGTCTTTAGTGAACTCGCAAAAACACTCATCGTATTTTTGCAAAGCTCACAAGACGCATTCGTCGCGGCTGGAGTTTTGGCTTCGCATGCAGCCACAATTCCCTTCCCGCCACACTAATCCCAAAGCCGAACGCTCCGCGTTCGGCTTTCTACATCCCG
>DATLDL010000008.1:0-7658 GCA_035525885.1 Minisyncoccota bacterium
GAGAAACTTTGGAAGAAATATAAAACGGCCCTCGACTTTGCTCGAGCTAAACCGGCAGTGTTCGCAAAGGAGATCTCCTCGGTTACGTTTTTTAATAATAAAGCGAAAGCGATTATCGCCGCCGCGAAACAAATGGTGGCAAAGCATAGTGGCAAAGTGCCGCAAACTGAAGCTGAACTTGTCGCGCTTCCGGGTATTGGCTATAAAACAGCACATGTCATTTTAGGTGAGCTTTTTGATACATGGGAAGGCATTCCTACTGATACGCATGTGAAGCGTTTCGCAAAACGTTTCGACCTGACCGACCAAGAAGACCTCACAAAGATTTCCAAAGATCTGGAATCACTCATTCCGAAAAAAGATTGGAAGTATGTAAATAACGGTCTCGTGCTTTATGGCCGCTATGTTTGTCCAGCTCGCCCCCATGAGTGCGACGATCATGCGCTCTCAAAACTCTGGCCAGCAGCCCTGAAGCGTTGGCCGAAAGTGAAATAAAAAGCCGCCTCATTCAGGCGGCCACAGAAACTTATTCGCTCAGTACGACTCGTCTCCCGTCTGGGTCATGCACGACCGGAATTGGCCGTCTGGGATTTTCAATAAGCGGAGAAAATCCAAGAGCGGCAAGCCGATCGAGTGTTTTCGTGAGCGATGCCACCTGGATACCTAGCTGTCCTCTATTGGGAAATCCAGGATAGATTTCTAAAACGACACCTCCCGCAAGTGTCGCTGCAAGATGTTTCGGTCCTGCACCGTGTTTCTCGGCGACAAATGCAAGGCCGACAGCTTCGAAGAAGGTTCGTACCGTATCCATCTGGTGTGTAGAAAGGACGATAAACGTCAGTTTCGGCATGGATAAGCCCTTAGAGGAAATTCTTGGCGCACCTTATCACAGATTGTGAACGTGTGCGACGAATAGGGTACGATGTGGGGTATGGAAAAACGTCCCGTGGCAGTCTTTGATATCGATGGCACTATATTCCGCTCATCGCTCCTTATCGAGCTTGTGGAGCGGCTAATTCAGAAAGGCATTTTCCCGCCGACCGCTCGAGACATATACGAAGAAGATCGTCTGCAATGGCTCGACCGAAAAGGGGATTATCAAGCATACATTCAGAAAGTAGTCACTGCGTTTGAAGGTCAAATAAAAGGGATTTCGTATGAGGAAGTTGCCAACTTGGCAGGGGAAGTAATCGAAGAAAAAAGGAGCCGCGTCTATCGCTACACGCGCGACTTGATAAAAGACTTGAAAAAGAAAGGATATTTTCTGCTCGCCATTTCTCATTCGCCGAAATTCATCGTGGATGGATTTGGATATGAAATGGGATTTGATAAAACGTACGGTGTATTTTATGCGAGCGGCGCGTCAGACAAGTTTACGGGTGAGATTGAGGATCGCGATTTGATTTTCAATAAAGCTGCCGTATTGCAACGAGCCGTGCGCAAAGAAAACCTCACGCTCGACGACTCCGTTATCGTCGGCGATACCGAAAGCGATATTCCGATGCTCGAGATGGCGACCACACCCATTGCGTTCAACCCAAACTCAAAACTCTATCAGCACGCAAAGCGCCGCGGATGGAAGGTGATTGTCGAGCGCAAAGATGTCATATACGAGCTTTAGAAAAACGGTTTGGGCGCATTATAAAAAGAACGGACGTCACGATCTTCCGTGGCGGAAGACAAGAGACCCGTACAGAATTCTTGTGTCTGAAGTCATGCTGCAGCAGACCCAGGTAGAGCGTGTAATTCCTTATTATAAAAACTTCCTTGAGAAGTTTCCGACACCAAAAGCACTTGCTACGGCATCGCTCGCAGAAGTGCTCAAGGCGTGGCAAGGACTTGGCTACAACCGCCGCGCAAAGATGCTCTGGCAGGCAGCGAAGGAAGTAACTAAGAAGTATCGCGGTATCTTTCCGAAAACGGCGGGGGAGCTAGAAGAGTTGCCCGGCATTGGACCGTATACTGCCCGCGCAGTCGCGACATTTGCCCACAATGACAACTCAATTTTTATAGAAACCAACATCAGGACCGTCATCACACATCACTTTTTCTCAAGACGCAGACGCGTCGCAGATACTGAGCTTGTCGAAGTGCTGACCAGATTGCTCCCCAAAGGAAAAGCGCGCGAATGGTACGCCGCGCTTATGGACTACGGCTCATATCTAAAACGCTCAGGGGTAAAACTAAATGCAAAAAGTAAGCACTATACAAAACAAAAACAGTTTAAAGGTTCAGATAGGGAAGCACGTGGCGCGATACTACGAGAACTTGCAAAAGGAAATCAAACACAAAAACGACTTACGGGACTACTGGGCGATGCTCGTGTGAATCAAATAAAATTCCAACTTACGAAACTGCGTGCTGAAGGTTTGATAGAAAGACGAGGAAAAATCTTCACCTTGCCACATTGAAATAATTGTTATACTCTGCGCGCCAGGCGCTCTCGCCTTCATTTCTGAGGGGATATGCAATGATCTTCCTACTTGGGCTTACGGGACTGTTTCTGGCCGTCTTCCTAGTCGGTTTGCCGTTCTGGTTCGGGTATACCGGAACTTCGCGCTGGAAGAGTCGTCAAAAGGACAAGTCTCCGGTCAATTTCTTCTTGGCGAACCTTTCGCAGAGTTTTTCGATCCTTGTGTGGTTCTGGATTTTCGTCGGGAACAGTCTCATGGATCTGGTCCAGGGAAATGAGCGGGGTTGGTACCTACTTTCCGCTGCGGTGCTCACGACGCTCGTGTACTGGAGCGGGAAGTGGTACGGCAATTACTGGCGTTTCTCGTCCATCACACCACACACTGATCACGCCTGATCGCTCATTTCAAGAGCCGCTGCATGAGTATCTGCAGCGGCTTTGCTTTTTGCCTGGTTTCCTTCTAGGATTCACAAGGAAACTAACTTCGGAGAACGGTATGCCACATCTTTTGAGTCTTACGGGACCGGGAGGATCAAGAAAGACCACGATTGCCGAACGGATGCTGCGTCGCATGCCGCGTACGTATATGGTGGAGAGCTATACCACTCGCACGCGTCGCGAGAGCGATCTTCCTGGCGAGTATTGCTATGCTCCGTCTGACTTATTTGAGACGATGCAGAAGGAGGGCGTGTTTCTGTGGGCCGAGCTGCACCTGGAGAAGTACTATGGGACGCGGACAGGGTCAATTGACGAAGTATTCATGAGGAAATGGGATACGGTCGGTATCATGATTCTTATACCGAAGGTCATTCCAGTTCTGCGAGAACGTCTCGCCTCAATTGGCAAACTGAAGCACCATGTTCCGGTATTCATCGTTCCGCCGCCGGAAGACGTGCTACGGGCACGACTTTTGAAACGCGGTGATAGTCCGGAAGACACCGAACGTCGCATCCAGGCAGCTGTATCATGGGAGCAGGAAGCGCGCGCAAGCGGCATCCCGTATCACTTCATCTCAAACGACGGTGATCTCGAATATGCCATCGGCAAGATAGTGTGCCTTGTTTGTTAGTGAAAACCAAAAACCGCGCAATGGAATTGCGCGGTTTTCTTTTTGTCTTATGAACTTACATCCCAATCAATACGGGAATCACCATCGGCGCTTTGTTGGTGCGCGTGAAGAGGAATCCAGTCATGACGTCGGTGAGGTTGTTTTTCACGTAGTCGAGATCGATCGGGTTCATGCCGCGCGTTGAATCTTCAACGGTCTTCTTAATGAGAAGACGCGCTTGATTCAAGAGGTCCTGTGACTCACGCAGATAGATAAATCCGCGAGAAATAATGTCTGGAGACTTGCGCAGTTTTCCGGTCTTCAGGTTGACTGCTGCAATAATCACGAACATGCCGTCCTTCGCGAGCGCCTGGCGGTCGCGGATCACTACTTCTTGCATGTCGCCCACCGTGAAGCCGTCCACCACCATTGGTGCAGACGGAACCTTCTCTTTGTGCACATTCAATACTTCTCCAGGACCAACTTCAATCACCAAACCGTTATCCGGGATGATGATATTTGCCTTTGGAAAGCCGGATTGTTCAACCGCTTTTGCGTGACAGGTGGTCATGGAGCGATAGCCATAGGAAGGCATGAAGAATTTCGGATGGATCTGCTTATTGATCCACACAAGCTCTCCGGTATTGCCGTGGCCGGTTGAGTGCACGTCTGACGAGCGGTAGTGAATGAGGGTAACGTTGTGGCGGTAGAGGTTGTCCTTCAATTTCTGCACATTGAGTTCGTTACCCGGAATGACGGACGAAGAAAGCACAATGGTATCGCGCTCAGTGAGCGTAATGAACTTGTGCTGCTTCGTTGCAATGCGCATGAGCGCTGCAAACTCTTCGCCTTGTGCACCCGTTGAGAGGATGACGATTTTGTCTGGTGGGTAATCGCCAATGGCCTGTGCAGGAATAATCGTACCCTTATCAATTTTCAATAGGCCCATCTTCTCCGCGATTTCAAGGTTAGTGCGAATCGAGCGGCCTTCCGTCACAATTTTCTTGCCGAGTTTCTCCGCGACCTCAATGATTTTCACCATACGGTCGAATTGGGAGGCAAAGGTGCCGATGATGAGACGACCATTCACGGTGCTGACAATGTCTTCGAGCGTCTGTATAACGCGCTTTTCAGGAATCGAGAACCCATCCTTCTCCGCGTTCGTTGAGTCGGCAATGAGGAAGAGATTTTTATCCTTGCTGAGTTCGCCCCATACTTTCTGTTCTTTTTCAGTTGGAACACTGTCATCATGGTCGAGCTTCAAGTCGCCCGTCACCACAATGTTTCCGTAGGGAGTCTCAAGCGAAACGCCCATGGAGTCAGGAATAGAGTGAGTCACAGGGAAGAACTTCACTTTGGTGTTTCCGATGGTCATCGAATCACCCGCTTTGACGACGATGATTTCTGGCTTTGGGACGTCAGGATACTCTTCCTGGCGTCGCTGAATCATGATGCTCGTGAGTTCCTGCGTGTAGATAGGAGGAGTGCCAAAGCGAGGAAGCACGAATGGGATACCACCAATGTGGTCGAGGTGGGCGTGCGTAATAATGACGCCGCGCACACGGTCTTTGTTTTTCTCCAAGAACTTAGTGTTCGGAAGGAAATAGTCAACGCCTGGACCACCGTCGTCCGAGGTGAATTGGAAACCGGCGTCCATAACAAAAATATCGCCGTTTGTTTCGATTGCGGTCATGTTGCGACCCACTTCTTCAGAGCCGCCGAGCGGAATAACGCGCACGATGTCAGGACCACCCGGTTCCGGGAAGTATTCTGCGGTGTGGCGATCGCGCATTGGTGCTGAGTTTGGGCGACGGAGCATGCGCTCAATGCGGCGGCGCACGCCACCAGGGCGTCCATTGCCGCCACGTGGTCCGCGACGGTCGCCTCCGCGGCGCGGTGGCGGTCCGCCGGGACGGCGGTGGTCAGGGCGTGGTCCAGGGGGCCCGGACGGCACAAATGGCCGTGGGGCAGGTGCTGGAGCAGGAACAGGAGCTTGGTTCATAACGATAACGAATAAGGTAAATAATTTTTACGAGGTGAAAAACAGAGAGCAGAAAGCTTTCAGAGTGTGAAGTACGTTCTGCATCCTATTTTCCAACCGAGGTGTCTATCCCGCGCGCAAGAAACGGCCATACGGCATCCGTCTCGAGATACCACTGTTCGACCGTTGCGAAGCGATCGGAAGGCGTGGCGATTTGCGGCAAAGCGACTCCTTTGAGCTTGGGCGGCACGGCGTAAATGAAATCCGGTGCCTCGGTAAATGCTGCGGGGTAGTCGGCGGCAACCAGATCGTTCACTTTTTGCAGCGCAGCCAAGCGTTCTTTCGGATCGCTCGTCTGGCGCGCTTTTTCCAAGAGATCGTCGACCGTCTTGTTGGTGTACATGGCAATGTTGAGCCCCGGATCGTTACGCTCCTGAGAATCCCAGAACGCATAGAGATCTTGGTCGCGTCCAATGACCATGCCGAACAGCAGAGCCCCATATTTTCGGGGACGAATCACGTTTTGATTCAAGTCTCCGGGCTCATAGAGTTCAATGTCGGTGGCAATGCCGAGTTTTTCCCAATCCGCTTTGACTGCCGTTGCCGTCGCTTTCAACTCCGGGACGTTTGACGTCTTAATAACCAAAGCATCAAGAGTCTCTTTTCCTTTTTTCCAGACGCGTGTCGTGCCGTCATAAGTCCACCCGTTCGTCGTGAGAATGGCTGCAGCAGCTGCAATCGGATCTGAACTGGTTGCTACCGGAGTTTCCGTAATGCCCGATCCGGGAGGAACAGGACCCATGAGCGGAGTCGCATATCCTCCAAGCGCACCTTCCACAATCGCGGCGCGGTTAATAGCAATTGATAACGCCTTACGCACCTCAAGGTGAGTGAAGATCTGGTTTTGGTTTGGATTGAAAAATACCCCGAACACGCGCGCATACGGGGCTTGGACCGCATTCTCGTGAGGGATGCCGTAGGCACTGTCGATAGAACCCTTTGCAAGCGCGAGCGCAATATCTTCTGCACGAGAGAAGAATACGAAACGGATTTCTGAGAGGTATGGTTTTCCGAGCACGTAGCGTGAATTACGCACCAGCGTGTAGGACGTAATCAGACCGCTCGCATCGCGGGATATGCTCGCTACCTTAAACGGCCCTGCGCCAAGCGGATCGGTTTCAAGGGTCGAGAAGGGGAATTCTTCGTTTGAAATGCCGCTCCAGAGCCGTTCTGGCAAAATACCGAGCGTCAAATTTTGTAAAAATGGCGCATACGGCTTTGCGAGTGTAAACCGTATCGTGCGTGCATCGACCACTTCAGCGGAAACACCGCTCCAGTCAGCGTAGACGGGGCTTTTGAGTGCCGGATCTTGCGCTTTCTGAATGGTAAATACGACATCGTCTGCACGTACCTGTGTGCCGTCAGAGAAAACGGCATTCGGGCGGAGCGTAACGGTGTACTGCTTACCATCTTGCGAAACCGTATAATTTTCTGCAAGTACGGGACGGACGGTGCCGTCATCTGAAAGCCCCATCAGTCCTGCGTACGTAAGTGCAGCCAAATCCCGATCAGCATCTGAAATGGCAAGCAGGGGATTGACGAATCGCGGACTGCCGAGCTCGCCTTCCGTAAGACTGCCGCCATACGCAGGCACCTTAATAAGTACAGATCGCTCCAACGCGAATAAGCTCACGATACTTGTTATGCACACGAGTCCGCCAAGGACGTACCAGACAAAACGATCCCCAGCTCGTAAATTTTGTACGTACGATTCCACACGGTCAAAAGCGCGAACCTGTCGCGGCTTTAAAAGTGCTTCTTGTAGGGGAGCGTTGTGCTCGATCACGATCCTGACAGAAGGAAGTTCGCTATCGCCGAGAGTACGAGGAGAATGGCGACGAGAACGGTCGCGTTAAAAAGAAAGCGCTCCGCACCTCTGCGCTTGTAAAACGTCGACGCGAAATTGTCGCCTCCGAAGGCCCCTCCCAACGTTGCGCCGCGCTGCTGAAGCACGATGCCGACGATGAGGAGAACTGAGAGGATGATTTCCGCGTACGGCAATGCCGATACGAGTGCCTCCATCTGTGAGTGCGAGGATACCATGGGAGGGGAAAGGGGCGCAAGGGAAAAAGAAAAAGCGCGGCAGGGGTTACCTACCGCGCCCGTGTACTGAAATTACTTCTTCCGCGTGAGAGGCGCATTCTGCTTGACGGAAC
>DATLDL010000012.1:0-6054 GCA_035525885.1 Minisyncoccota bacterium
GGGAAGGCGCACATTCCGTCGAACTCATTCGCAAGATTACGGGCGGTACGGAGCCACGCTCGGCGACTATCGGCACCATACGCGGCGATTTCGTTCTCGATTCGTACCAGCTTGCCGATCAGGATGATCGCGCGATTCGTAATCTCATTCACGCGTCAGGTTCAGTGCCGGAAGCAGAAATGGAAATACCGCACTGGTTCAAGCCGGGAGAGATTATCGGGTATCGCGTACCGCACGAAGCGGTGCTGTACGATGCCGAAATGACGGGAATTCTCCACTAGACCCTCGAAACAACCCCGCAATTGCGGGGTTGTTTCGTTCTCCCCAGGAACTCACTTCTTGTTCATGTAGCGCTCGATATACTTACACGCAGGGTCGTTCTTAAAAAATCAACTTGCCGTATATTCGGGAGCAGCGCATTAAGACGTGTTTGGTGAATCCGCAAGGAATCCGAGAACCGTCGTTGCCGCACCCACCTGGCAAGAAAAGTTGCTTATATTAGAACGACTCTAATTAAAAGCCCCACCGCGGTGGGGCTTTTAATTACTCCGAGCGCGGTCGTAGGATACGCATGGTACAGTTTCCGAATGTCATTGCGCTGGTTAGTCGCGGCACTCATTTTGCTCGGGCTTCTTGCGTCGGCGCATATGTATAACCTTGCGCACCATGTGTACTTCGAGCGGTGGTGGATGGACATACCTATGCATCTCTTGGGCGGCCTTGCGATCGGCACGTTGTTTGTGGGGCTGTCACCGCGTCCTCGCCCGTTGCTGTTTTTGGTTGCGGTGCTGCTGATTTCCATTGGGTGGGAACTATTTGAATATGTGTTCGGTACCACCTACAGCAACACGAATTACCTCTTCGATACCTCGCACGACTTGTTAGACGATGTGATTGGCGCGGCGGTTGCCTACGGCATTGCGCGCACTTCGATATGGCGTTAAAAATAACTTTTTGTGGTGGTGCAGGAAAAGTAACGGGCTCCAATTTTCTTATTGAAAGCGAGGGACATCAGATGCTCGTTGATTGCGGTATCGAGCAGGGAAGAGACGTTTCTCAAGATTCAATTTATGGGCCATTTCCGTATGATCCGGGAAAGGTGGAGGCGCTCGTAATCACACATGCGCATTTGGACCACGTGGGCCGTATTCCAAAACTGGTACGCGACGGGTTTCGCGGAAAGATTTTTATGACGCCACCGACACGGGATCTTGCCGAACTGATTCTTCGTGACTCGGTAAATTTGCTAGCAGGTGAGGCACGTCGCCGTGGACTCCCACTGCTCTATGAGGAAAAAGATGTTGATCTCACGTTCTCGCTTGCACAAACACTTGAATATCACGAAGAAAAAGAAGTGGCGCCAGGGCTTTCAGTGTATTTGCGCAACACGGGTCATATCCTAGGCGCGGCAAGTGTGCGCATTACGGCAAAGGACGGAACAACCGCTGTGTTTACGGGCGATATTGGTAATTCACCGTCACCCCTTCTGCCTGACTGGGAAGCGGTTCCAGACGCAGACGCACTCATCATGGAAAGTGTGTACGGAGACCGCGTGCACCCCGAGCGGGTCGATCGAGTAGATCGTCTGCGCGAAATTCTCAAAAAGGCGATTGCAAAGGGTGGTGCCATTCTCATCCCTGCATTTTCAATGGAACGTACGCAGCTCATGCTCTACGAACTCTCGAATATGTTTTCTGCGGGAGAGATTCCAAAAGTACCGGTATTTCTCGACTCACCACTCGCCATTCATGTAACCGAAGTCTATGAAAAATATGGTCCAACCTATTTTAAACAAGAAGCCGAAGACGAAATGAAACGGGAGGGAAGCATCTTCGAATTTCCATTCCTCAAGATGACGACTTCGCACGAAGATTCGGAAGCAATTGTAAATACGCCGCATCCAAAATTATTATTGCTGGTGCCGGTATGAGCCATGGCGGGCGCATTGGCCGACACGAGGCGCACTATCTTCCGGACTCTCGAACCACATTGATTATGGTTGGGTACCAAGCACCTGGATCTCCGGGGCGACTCTTGGCAGAAGGCGTTAAGCGCCTTCGTCTTGGTGGGGAAGATGTAGAAGTGCGAGCACATATTGAGCTGCTTGAAGGATGGTCCGCACACGCCGATCGCGACGAGCTTCTCAAGTTTGCGGAACAAGCGCTTCCTCGACCGAAAGTAATCTTCACCGCGCTTGGTGAACCGTCTGCAGCCCGCTTTCTCGCGCAACGTATCCACGACTTTCTCGGCGTTCGCGCTATTGTTCCCGAAATGGGGGATATGTGGGAAGTGACGAAAGACGGAGTAATAAAAACCGCCCCGTAAAGGGCGGTTTTTATTTGTTAGATTTTCTTGAGAATTCGTACGAAGAGTTCTGGGTGATCCTTTGCAAATTCAGAGAGAACTTTGCGGTCGAGGGCGATATTTCCTTTCTTAAGCTTGTTGATGAACGTGCTGTAGGACTTGTGGCCGTTCTCGCGGAGTGCGGCATTGAGGCGCACGATCCAGAGCTGACGGAAATCCGTCTTTTTGTCGCGACGATGATTGAATGCGTACTTACCAGCGTGAAGCAGGGCTTCATGGGCATAACGCTCTTTCTTAGAGCGACCGTGACGGTATCCCTTTGCTCGCTTGAGCAAATTCTTGCGGCGCTTGTTCGCCATCATTCCTCCTTTGACTCGTGACATATAAGAAAGTTAGTAGTTGGTAGTAAGTAGGGAGTAGGAAATTCAAATGCTTAACCGATCGAAAGGAAGTGGTTGCGCACTCGCTTCGAAAGCGCGAGAGAGACCGATGCGCGCTTCGCGCGGCGCTGGTTTCCACTCTGCTTCGCGTTGAAATGGTTCTGACCTTTCGCGCGCACGATAAGCTTACCGTTTTTCGTAACGCGAATTCTCTTTGAGTATGATTTATTTGTTTTCTTCATGGTGTGAAATTTTTTGTTCTTTACCCTGAGCTTGTGGAAGGGTTTTTTCGCGTTTTGCTTGTGCTGCCTGATCTCGCTCGATCACTGCGGCAAAGCCCTTTGGACTACGTGCATTCGGCTCAGCAATACGGTACGCGTAGGGGATACGAAGGAGGAACTTCTCGAGGCGATCCTTGAGAAAGGCCTCCTCCATACCCTTATAGCGGCCCTTGAGGAAGAGTTCGGCACGGACACGATGGCCTTCAGCAAGCCACTCTGCGGCCTTTTTGGCCTTGAGCATCATGTCGTGGTCGCCGGTGCCGACCTTGATCTGGACCTCTTTCGTCTCCGAGACCTTGGATTTGGCCTTAATGACCTTCTCCTTTTTGCTTCGCTCGTACTCGAATTTACCATAATCTGTGATCTTCGCAACGGGCGGGACCGCCATGGGCGAAATCTCAATCAGGTCGAGTCCTGCGGCTTTTGCGGCTGCCAAAGCGTCAGAAAGGGAGAGGACGCCCAGGTTTTCACCTGCAGCACCAATCACGCGCAGTTCGCGCGCGCGGATCTCCTGATTCATGCGTAGTTGCTCAGCCACTGGGAAAGTACGTAGAATCTACCACGATTTACAGACATCACGCAACACTACTCACTGATTTGACTAGGGTCGGAAAGCACGATTTCGGCTCGGCCTTGATAGGAAGAAATAGATCCGGTAACCGTAATGGTTTTGCCGACGTACTGCGCAAGTCCGCCAAATTTTTTCACATCGTCTGCAAAGATAACGCCAGAGAAGGGGCACGTCTTGTAACTCTTACAAAAATCAAGGAAGACGGTACCGGTTTTTGAGGTGTAGGCCTCGACGAGTGTGCCGTGCACGGAAGCGTATTCGCCGATATGTTTTCCGGCCTCTGTGTAGTCATACACACCTCCTGAAACACTCGCGGCGGCTCCTGCCGCCGCGGTTCCCTTATATGCTTCAAAGAGTTTCAGTAGGATGTTTTCATAGGTCTGTCGGAGAGAAGGATCCGTGCCAATTTCAAGAATCTCATCGTTTATCGTTGTTGCCGACCTGGTCCAGTTGTAACTGCCAAATGCATACGTCTGTTCGGTTACGAGCAACTTGATGTGCATGATGCCGTTTCCACTTGCATGCTGCTCGGTGAGTAGGGGAATGCCTGCAGCGCGTACTTTGGCCGCAATCGGCGCTCCGTAACTGTTGGTGCTTTGCTCAGAGTCGGTGAGACCGCGCACATCTACGCCGCGCTTTTTTGCAGCGACGAGCGCGTCTGCGACGCTAGGAAGTGTAAAGGTGTAAATTGCGAAGTAGACGTGATCCCTTGCTGCGTTAATAAGTGCAATGAGCTCTTGATCATTTTGCTTCGTATCAAGACTGTACAAAACACGTGTGGTTCCGGCAGCAGGTGCGGCTACGTTTTGAACGGGAATACTGACCGCAGCTCCCGCAGCCGGAGCTGCGCGTTCGGCACCAGTGGTATAGCCAACGCCTCCGGCAGTTATCGCCAGGATGAGGGCGACCAAGGATCGCAGTACCTTCGCTTTCATACCTCGAGTATACCGAGCGCATAGCATTCATCCCACGGTATGAAGTACCTGCAGGTGTGTACAACCATGCACACAGAGCCACCATGCTATCGTGACCGTATGGAATCTGCTCCTCCTCGGGGTGTGCGCGAAGAAAAAATTCTCACTTTTTTTGATACCGGACTGCGACTCAAGGCCGTGGGCAGCTCGCTCGAGCTTATTGCTGGTTGTGCAACCGCGTTCCTGCCGTCTTCCCTTGTCGTGAACGTGGCGGCACTCGTCACTCAAAACGAACTCACGAGCGATCCGAACGATACGGTTGCAACCTCAATTCAAGAAGCGGCACAGCTATTTTCTTTGAGCAATCATGTGTTGATAGGGTTATATCTGGTTCTTCGCGGAATCATCAAATTGGCGTTGATTTACGGCATTTTTAAAGGCAAACGCGTGGCCTATCTCTTCTTTATGGCCTCTCTCTTTATATTTGGCGGGTATGAAGCATATCGAGGACTCCTGCGTGGCGAAACGCTTCTCCTTGCGCTCGCGGCATTCGACTTCTTGATGCTGATCTTAACCGCACATGAATATCGACGCCCTCATCTCCCGACTCCCGCCGAAATCAGGAAGGTTGAAACAGACTAAAACCGTGCACAGTAGGGGTGATATACTACACCTTGGGTTTACTGACTTATCAATCACCCTCTTATCTCTCGTACCTATGAATCGTAGCGTAACTCTTGCTGTCATTGCCGCTCTTATTGCGGTAGGCGGCGCGTACTATTATTGGACTTTGCCAGCTGCAGACGCGGAAGACGCGGCGCTTACCGCCGAGTTTAATGCATTTCCTTCTGATATGGCAGCAGTTGATGCGGCAGTGAGCGACATGTCTGCTGACAACGAATCTTTCTAATTCTATTCATTTACCATCTGCTATTTCTGTATGAAAACACTCACTGTATTTGTGCTTGCATTAGCA
Source organism: Minisyncoccota bacterium (assembly GCA_035525885.1). GTDB lineage: Bacteria > Patescibacteriota > Minisyncoccia > Phycocordibacterales > Phycocordibacteraceae > C7867-001. Next base: position 5,427 of record DATLDL010000012.1, read on the forward strand.
TTTCTAGTGCCATCGACAGTTGTATTTGCTGAAGATGCGCCCGCAACGACGACTCCTCCTGGTACTGCGATGGAAAAACTGCGTGCAAAAGGAAATGAGGCGATTGACGAGCGTATTGCAAAATTGAATGCCGTATTCGTTCGTATTGATACCATCAAGAACCTCAGACCAGCGGACAAAACGGCTCTGAAGGCAAAGCTCTCGGAACAAATCAAGGCAATGAATGACCTTAAGGCCAAAATTGCAGCTGATACGACGTACGCAGCGGTTAAGGCCGATGTGCAGTCCATCACCAAGTCATACCGTATCTACGCAGTCGTAGTGCCCAAAGCTACTATTATTGCTGCCGCTGACCGGATACTCAGCGTGTATACGAGCTTGGGTATGCGTGTTGCTGCACTCCGAGCAACTGCAGGTGCTTCAAACACCGAAATGACCGTCCGCGCCATTGAACTTCAGGGTCGCCTTGAAACAGTGAGAAATAGTGCTAACGAAGCAAAGACTACGGTTGAGAATCTTGCGCCAGACCTCGGCGTACTTGAGCTCTTCAATGCGAACAAGCAGACCGTGCTTGATGCTCGCGCAAAACTGCAAGCTGCTCAGAATCAGCTCGGTACAATCCGTGCCG
>DATLDL010000027.1:0-20092 GCA_035525885.1 Minisyncoccota bacterium
TAAAACACCTGAAGTCAAAGCTTGAAATTCGCGACCCAAAGCGACTAAAAGAAATATCAAAAGGGAAAGTAAGAATCCATCCGCTCTTTACGCTCATACATGGCCGTGTAGAACAATGGGAAAAGACAACCGACAATCTCGTGCATTTTCCGTATGATCTTGATTTCAAAAAAGTAGATTTCAGAAAACGGCCAGATCGATATAATGTAGGAAAGGGCGAACAGGGAGTACTTATGGTAGAGCCATACAAATCAGAGATACTACCGTTTTGGAGGTTCAAGACTCCGGATATCGCTCAAAAATCTGCAAAAAAGATCTACAGTCTTTTTCTAACTTACAAAGCAAAAAAAGATTTCGTCGGTATGGATATGGCAAGAAAATTCCTTCAGATGGGCTACACGCGCTCCCGCCGTTACGCCAATCACTCCTCAGGTAAGAAGTACGATTCAAGGGGAAAAATATATCCCAAAGCAGAAGATTGGAATACAAACGAGAAAGCAAAATCTGCGAGAATTTTTTATGAGTTTTACTTTAAAGCCAAGGAAAATAAAGTGTATAAAAAAGTGAAAGAAAGCAAGGTCCTACGTAAGCCGCGTTAAGGTACAAAGGAGAACAAGTAAATAGGACTGCGGAGAAAAACGTAATCGTGGTCCAAGTCTGGCAGCTGGTTTGAGTTAGTACGAGATCAATAGTGTCTCGAGTGCTCGAAATCATTTGACTTGCATCGGTTTACTTACTTAGTCTTTTGTGTTAGGATTTTTTCAGTTGCATTTCTGAGCAATCCAATTCCACGTAACAACGGAGAAAGTGAATGACTACGAGCAACCGAGAATGGAAGTTTTGTGGCCGGTATGGTGACAAAGACGAGGCCGTTCAGATTAAAAAACTGCCCGACGAGCTGACTGATAAGCTCAAGCAGTCCTTGCGGTTGCTCTACCAAGGTAAGACAAAGGAGTGCGACAGTTCCGATCTGTACAAGCTGGAGGAGTTTGGACTCGTTCGCCAAGTCGGCAACGCTTGGAGTCACGGCCTGGTGTGGGCGCCGCAGGTTCATTCCTGGATGGCGGCCGTTAACAAGAACGACGCCACTGTCACAGAGCTGCGAGCCAGATACGTCTGACGTGAGGCCGTCAGCGGAACAAAGCGACCATCAACCAATGGTCGCTTTTTAATATTGTGATCTAAGTCTTGCAGCAAATTTGACTATCTATTATTTTCGTTTTAATGTTGCAAATGGTAGTACCCGCGACGAAGTCGAGAGACACTGTCGCATTCAACTAGGAGACGTGCAGTGAGCAACGAGTATTTGGGTTTGGACGTTGGTCAAGCCAACGAATTGAAACTTGCCTTCAGGCGTTACGACTGGAGCAACACACTCATCAAGCGCCTGTGCGAGACGGATGTTCTCGGCAATGCCCTGGACATCCTTCGTGGAGACGCAGTTGCAGTGCCCGTCAAGCGCAGAGTCAACCTCAGTGCCGACCCCGTCCTCGAGGAGGGGCATTCCGTCCTGAAGCATCTGAGACAGGGGAAACATCTGTGGAGCGAAATCCGCCTCACGGTCATGAACCCCCGTGATCTGCAGTACACGTTTCGGCATCTTCCTTCCGAAGCCAACTTCAGGAGTGTTCCCGAGGACTCGCTGAATCGACACACTTTGATGCCGCGGTTTTTGAGGGGACAGCGTCCTGCGAATATCTGCATGCGGGACTACTTGCTCGCCAACCAGCATCTCATTCCAGATGGTCCGAGGGATTGGTTTGATGGAACGCCCCTCTTGTTCTGGGGAACGATCTGCCGCAACGATCACTGCCCGTACGTTCCGGGTATGTCACGCTACAGCGGCAAGTGGGAAGAGTCCGACCGTCGCGTCGACCTTCCTCCGCCAGATGCGAAGTTTTCCCGTCTGTCGGACACTCACTATGAAAATCCCTGCGTCGTTTTTGCCTAAACACCCTGACGCCGCGCATCAATAACAACCGTATTAAGGAGGAAGCAGTTCCTCCTTTTCTTTTTGTACTTATTCAATTGGTTTTTTCAATTTTGAATCAGATGTTCGGGCGACTTGGAGCTGGACTACTGCCGCTGATACGTAGATGGCACTTAGAGATTCATCTGAAATTCGCATACAGATGCGTATGGTTGAGCCATGCTGATACCGGCATGGCTTTTGTATGTGATCACCGTTATGCATCTTATTTTACTCGCGTTTGTGGTAACGGTGCTCATTCTCTTTATAAAGGTGCTGCAGCGCGTTTTGCAGTGGTCCGAACGTGTCGAGGAGGGAAGCCAGCATATTGCACTTCGCCTCCGCACCGTACGCAACGTTATTCGCTCGTTTACTAACTTCTTTCACTAAACTATGGAACACAACGATGGATTCAAGCAGGGTTTTGTAGCCGGTCTGGTCGCTGGCGCAGTTGGCGGCGCGCTGCTCTACAGCAAAAGGAAGAAGATCGTCCGCGAGGTGTGGAAGCTCCGAGCGAAAGCAGATATTGCACGCCGTGTAAAAAATCTGAAGAAGCTCACGCGAAATGCCTATGACGATATTGTCGACACGGTTCTCGACAAATACGAGGAAATGGAAGACATCGCCGCAGACGAACTTGAAGAGTGGGCGCAGGTGCTCAAAGATGAGTGGAGCGACATCAAAGAGCGGTTTGAAGGGGCAAGACAGGCACTCGTCGAAGAAGACTAGTGCCGCAGTTGTTCGTGTTCGGCAATGAGCTGCGCAAGCTTGGCGCGCGCTTCTTCGCGATTCACTATGCGCTCGGGCGCCTTCTCCTCTTCTTCCACGAGCTGCCGATCCGAAGACAGATATTCTGGAGTAAGGCGGGTTGAATCCGGCACTTTTTCCCACACGGTGTCATTGGTCAGAATATCTCGCGCATGCGCAACAAATGCCTCTTCGTCGTCCTTGCGCACTTTGTGTAGGTCGAGCTTCTGGTCAGACGCTTCTTCAAGATCAAGCGCCAAGTCATCAATTTGGTCACGAATGACATGTCGCTGTTCTGCCGTCTCTTTTTTATTTCTCCGCAAGCTTCGTTCAAGTCCTCCTCCTTCCATAATGTGTGGCAGTAAATGAGTAAACCGTGCGTGTATTCCTTTCCCCTAGTGTACCAAACGATGGTGCCAGAATGCGTCTGAGGACAGGGTTAAGGTGTATTTCTCAAGGAGCATTCATTATGCTAGGGTGTCAAGACACTCCTATGAAATTTCTTACATTCCAGGTCATAAAAAAACCACTGATCTATGTGGTTGGTGCAGTTATTGTCGTTGTCGGAGGGATATCACTACTGAATCGCGGGGGCACGAGTGCGGTAGAGACGATGGTGGTGCAGCCAGGTCCATTTGTGCGTGAGGTATCGGTCTCCGGAAAAGTAGTTGCGGCGCAAGATGTGGATCTGGCATTTTCTGAGACGGGCCGCGTCGCGTCGGTGCGTGTCAAAGTGGGAGATCGGGTATCTACGGGCCAAGTGCTTGCGACGGTAGCGATTGATACTCTTACCGCTGACTTGCGTGCTGCGCAGGATGATCTTGCAGAAGTGCAGAAAGAGCAAGATACGTTAGTACAAAGCGCGTATAGGACACTTCTCTCGGATGAGCTTGCGGTCGTTCCTGAAGTTTCAGATTACACGGCGCGTCCGCCTACTCTCACTGGCCTCTATAATGGCCCAGAAGGAACGTACACGATTCGGGTCGAGCATGGTGTGCATTTGAGCGATGATGATCACGAATTGCAGATTTCTGGTATTGAAAAGCGGGGACCGGTCGAGGTCTTGCGTGATGAGCCGACGCCGCTTGGCACCCACGGGCTTTTTGTTTCATTCCCGGATTCCTTGAACAGCTACGACGGCACGACCTGGGATGTTGCTATTCCTAATCCCAAAAGCTCGTCCTATCGCTCCAATTACAGCGTGTATCAAGAGGCGCTTCGTATGCGCGACAAGGTGCTCGCCACCGCTCAAGCAAAAGTCAGGGGTATACAGACCGACATTGCCGAGCGCTCACTACGCGCACCTTTTTCAGGTATCGTCACTGCGATTGATGCGAAAGTCGGCGGCATTGCGCTTACCAATGAGAGCGCTATTTCACTGATAAGCGCCGGCAATCTGCAGATCGAGAGTTTTGTGCCGGAAGTAAATGTGCCGCTCCTTGCAGTGCACGCTCCAGCTACGATCACGCTCGATGCGTATGGCCCGGCAGTACCTTTTATGGCGTCCGTTATTTCCATTGATCCGGCAGAAACGGTGCGTGATGGCGTCTCTACCTACCGTGCGATCCTACAATTCAGCATCCAAGATGCGCGCATCAAGCCCGGCATGACGGCAAATATCGTCATTACGACTGATCGCCGGGAGAATATCATCAGCATCCCGCAGGGACTCATCCGAGAGCACGATGGAAAAAAGTTCGTGGAAGTCCAACAGGGAGAAGGTGCGGTTGAGCGAGAAGTGGCCACGGGAAATGTGTCGTCGGCTGGTTCCATAGAAATCATCTCAGGCCTTACTGCAGGAGAAACCATCATCCTGACCAAGGGTTCATAGCATGACCCCGCTGTCTCTTCGCATTGGCTGGTTTCTGGCGCTGCGCGCCCTTCGCCGAGCAAGTCCCTGGACGACGGGACTCATCATTTTCGTTATGGTGCTGACCTTCCTTAACCTAGTCGTCGTGTCAGGTATTCTCGTCGGTCTCATCCAGGGTTCGATCAATGCGTGGCGTACGGAATTCACGAGCGATGTCATCATTTCTACGCTCGACGATAAGAAATATATAGAAAACAGCCCAAACCTTATTGCACTGGTGCGCGAGCTGCCCGAAGTGGAATCCGTATCACCCCGCTACTCCGAAGGGGCAACGCTCGAGGCAAACTACAAGACGCGCAAAGACACGGACAAGCCAAATATTGCCGCCGCACAGATCATGGGCATTGACCCTCTCGCCGAAGATGCGGTTACGGACCTGGGCAGCAAGATAATGGAAGGATCCTATCTTGCTCCGGGCGACTACGATCAGATCATCCTCGGGTACTACCTGCTTTCTCAATATGTCCCGGTCGATGACCCGAACTTGGCCGCGCTTACCAATGTGCGCGTGGGTACGAAAATACGCATTGCCGTCGGTAGCGTGACGAGGGAAGTCACGGTAAAAGGCATCATCAGAAGCAAGGTCGACGCGCTGACGCGCAACGCCTTCATGATCGATTCGCAGTTCCGCAATATGATCGGTCGCGATGACGGGAATGTCGATCAGATTGTCGTACGACTAAAGCCAGGTACTGATCCCATTGCGGTGCGCGAAGCGTTAAAATTGCGCGGTGTCGACAGCAACGCGAAAGTGCAGACCTATGCTGATGCGCAGCCGCAATTCCTGAAAGACATCGTGAACACGTTTAATATCCTGGGTTCTGCGTTCGGCTCCATCGGTCTCATCGTCGCCTCTATCACTATTTTCATCGTCGTGTTCATCAATGCGCTTACGCGCCGCAAATACATCGGCATCTTGAAAGGTATCGGTATCCGCGGTCACGCCATTCAGATCTCCTACATCTTCCAATCCATTTTCTACGCACTCTGCGGTTCTGCCATCGGTCTCATCCTTCTCTACGGCTTGCTCGTCCCATTCTTCCTCTCGCACCCCATCAATTTCCCATTCAGCGACGGCATTTTGGTGGCGCCCCTTAATTCCACGCTCTTTCGCGTAGGACTTCTCGTCTTGTCGACCATTATTGCGGGATACATCCCCGCATGGATGATCATCCGTAAAAACACGCTCGATTCCATCCTGGGCCGCGCCTAATTCGTATGATTGAAACTAAAAAACTAGTGAAAGAATTTTCCAACAACGACGTGGTCACACGGGTATTGAAGGGCATTGATTTTAAGGTGGAGACGGGTGAATTTATCGCCATTATGGGCCGTTCGGGAGCCGGTAAATCAACCTTTCTCTACCAGATCTCGCTGCTTGATGACCCCTCGGACGGGGAAATTATCATCGATGGGCACAATACGCACACCATGTCCGCAGATGAGAAGATGCTCTTTCGCCTGAATAAGTTCGGTTACGTGTTTCAAGACTACGCACTTCTGCCGGAACTCACCGCGCTTGAAAATGTGGCCCTCCCACTCCTCATGCAAGGGAAGTCAAAGAAAGTAGCATACACAGAGTCTGCTGAAGAGCTCGCGCGTGCGGGGCTCGAACATCGCTTGCATAATTTGCCGTCACAGCTCTCGGGAGGCGAACAGCAACGCGTTTCAATCGTGCGCGCTGTTGCCCACAAGCCAAAGGTGTTGTTTGCTGATGAGCCGACTGCAAACCTCGATAACCAGTCCTCGCGGACGATCATGAATATCTTTCAAGACCTTCATCAGAAAGGACAGACCATCATCATGGTGACCCACGAAGAGCAGTACGCAAAACTCGCGCAAAAAACATTGGTCTTGGACGACGGGAATATCATCTCTACCACCAGGAATTAAAAAACGGCCCCGCGTTATGCGGGGTCGTCGTCGGTAAAACGAAGAAATTCGATACTGCTGAATCCTTTTGCGCGCTCGCGGTAATACACGTTCGCTCGAAACTTCTCGCCGCGCGCTGCTTTAGGGAGCCAGTGCCGATCCGCTTCGTACATGCGGTCGAGCGGTAGCGCATGCAACGAGTACCATCGCGGGATCATATCGACGGTTTCGTGAATCTCGCCACGCAGAATCCGCGCGCGATACACATGCACACGAAAATCAATTTCTGTACCGGCGTAGAAATCGATCAGCGCGACTTTTTCAAGTGAGGCCGGATCAAGCTCGACTCCGTCAAGCTCTTCACGCGTCTCGCGAATCAGACATTCTTCTAGCGTTTCTCCCGGGTCGAGCTTGCCGCCGGGGCCGGAGAGGACGCCCGTACCGATTTCGCCCTTCTTTTTCTCGCCAAGGAGGATTTCATCTGATCGAAGCACAATACCGAGGGTTGCGATTTTCATAGAAGCTCCGAAGTCCCATTGCCATTTCCGGGTATATGCTATCATCTGGCGCATATGGATACCAACAACGGGGCGCTTAACAAATACCTTGTGCCGATTTCAGTAGTGCTGGCGGGGCTTTTTATTGGAGGAGCGGTCATGTGGAACGGATCGCACCCTGCGGGGACCGGTACCACGGATGGCGCCGCAATGAAGGTGAATATCAAGGATGTGAAGACCAGTGGCTTGCCGTACGTCGGTAATGCGAATGCGCCAGTGACAATGGCTTTTTGGTCGGACTTCCAGTGTCCGTACTGCAAAGCGGTTGAAGTGGGTGGCATTCCGCAAATCCCGATCACTCCTGCAATTCCAGAGGTCATGAAGAATTATGTGGAGACCGGCAAAGTCAAGATCGTCTTCAAGGATTTTTCATTCCTCGGCCCTAACTCTGACACTGCCGCACTCTACGGACGCGCGGTATGGGAATTGTACCCAAGCCAGTACATGATGTGGCGCACGGCGATGTACGTTGCTCAGGACGGAGAAAACACCGGCTTTGGCGATGAGGCAAGCGTGCAGAAGCTCACCAAGACCATTGCTGGTATTGACGAAGCAAAGGTGACTGCAGCCGTGAAAGCAAATCAGGCAACGTATATGGCAGCAATCGCTGCGGATCGTGCAGAAGCGACCAAGTTCGGCGTGAATGCGACCCCATCATTCATCGTGGGTACGCAAGTCATTGCCGGCGCGCAGCCGTACGCAAACTTCCAGGCAGCAATTGATCCGCTCTTGAAATAAAGAGGGTAGACCATAAAAAACGGCGGTCCACCGGACCGCCGTTTTCGCTGCGCATAGCACTAGTGATCGACATTAGTACCACTGGGCTTTTACTGCTCAGCTGAGTATAATCAGCAGCATTCTATGGTTCTGGCCTTGATTGCCATGCTCACTTGCGCCGCCACGTTTATCGGGGGCGCGTTTGCGCTCCGGTTTCGCGACAAGCTGCATCTGATCCTCGGATTTTCAGCCGGTGCCGTCATTGGGGTCGCATTGTTCGATCTGTTGCCGGAAGCAATCGACCTTGGCACGAAATATCACGATGCACGTACAGTCGCTCTTTTCGTCGCTCTAGGTCTTTTTATGTATCTTGTTTTGGATCGGCTTATTTTGCTTCACACTCACGAAGAAGATGAAGAGGCATCGCCTGATACGCATCTCCATCGCGGGTCTTTTGGCGCATTGACGCTGTCTGCGCACAGCTTTCTTGACGGTATTGCGATCGGGGTCGGGTTTCAGGCGTCAGCGACTATCGGTCTTGTCATTGCTGCAGCGGTACTCACGCATGATTTTTCCGACGGCATCAATACGGTAAATCTGGTGCTTAAAAATGGCGGGAACCGGCGTAAAGCGCTTCGCTGGCTGCTTGCAGATGCATTTGCGCCAGTACTCGGTATCCTCTCGACACTCTTATTTGTTATTCCTGAACAAGCCCTCGGACTAATTCTTGCAATTTTTGTGGGTACGTTCCTATATCTTGGCGCCAGTGACTTGGTGCCTGAGAGTCATCACCGCCACCCGCGCGCATTAACCACACTCATGACGCTCTTGGGCGCTGGGGTTTTGTATTTCGTTGTCCAGTTCGCGGGCGGATAGGAGGGTGTATCATAGAATCATATGCGACTTTTCTTTCATTGGTTTGTTTCGGCAATAGCTATTGCGATTGCAACGTATCTAGTTCCGGACACAAGTATTACAGTTTCTGGTGCACTGATTGCGGCAGTCGTACTTGGAGCCCTTAATCTCCTGATTCGCCCACTCCTGTTTATTCTTACGCTCCCGCTCAACATCGTTACGCTCGGACTTTTTTCACTCGTCATCAATGCGGTGCTCGTGCTTATTGCAAGTGCGTTTGTGACTGGCTTTGAGGTATACGGATTCTGGAACGCATTTCTCTTCGGTATCGTATTGTCGATAGTAAACTGGCTCTTCGATCGCTGGCGCTAACAGAACATGATTGACCCTGAACTATCGGCCAAGCTTGATGAAATCGCTGCAAAGGCAGACGCGGCATACCGCGCATCGGAAACGGTTCGCAAGTATCTGTTTTGGACAGGAGTTATTACTGCCGCTCTGGTCATCCTTCCTGCCATTGGACTCGTCTTCGCAATTCCACAATTCATCTCAACCTACAGCGAAGCGTTGAACGGACTCGGGTACTAAATTGCTCTTTTACCTCGTATTACGTTAATCGCAATGGGGAGAAATGACAGAACAATAATGACCAATGAGAATGGGAGCACGTAGTGTTCGCTATCCGGAATAATAGAGCCGAGAAAAAAACCAAGGAGTGTCATACCAAGACCCCAGGACATGCCGCCGATGGCATTGTAAGAGAGAAATTTTGAATAGGACATCGAACCGATACCGGCAAGAATGGGGGCGATAGTGCGGACAATGGGGACGAAACGTGCCAGGATCACGGCACGTCCGCCATAGGTTTCATAAAATTTTTCCGTACGTGTTACGTATTCTCGCTTGAACAGGAAAGAGTCTTTGCGAGTAAAGAAATTAATACCGACATTTTTTCCGAACCAGTAGCCCACCGAGTCGCCAAGAATGGCCGCTACGACCACTGCAAGAGCCAAGGGAACAATTGAAAGAACGCCGCCGCCCGACAGAAGCCCCGCAGCAAACAAAAGACTATCGCCGGGAAGAAAGATGCCGACAAGAAGGCCAGATTCGGCAAACACGATGATCGCGATGCCGAGAATGCCGCCGGCTTTAATGATGGCGATAGGGTCAAGGTGCGCGCACGCAAGAAAAAAGTCCATCATGAAAAGCGAATTACTTCTAACTCTACCAGCTTACCGATTGCAATCCAAAAGACGCCAAGCATGCAGCCAGCAAGCACATCGCTTGGATAGTGGACGCCAAGATACATCCGACTCCACGCTACGAGCAGTATCAATGTGATTGCTCCGCCGTACATAAAGCGGTGCTGCTTGGGCGAAACGTGGTGCGTAAGTACAAGCGCGAGCGCACCATAGAGCGCAGTAGCCATGCTCACATGCCCACTCGGAAAAGAGGAGAAGAGTGCAGTGTATCCTGCAAGCGCGTCTTCAGGCCGCGTTCGTTCGACGAGAAATTTAATCACGCCGAATGTAGCTGCAGATCCGAAAAACGTGGCCATGAAGGCGGTAGCTAAGTGGTGACGCGCTCCAAGCAGAAAAAGCGTGCTCGTGAGTCCGACGGTCGCTATCACTACAAATGACCCGAGCTCGGTGGCGAGCAGTGCAACGTCAGTGAGCATAAGGAATCGGTGTGTAGCAAGGAAATGCACAACCGCCACATCGAGTTGTGCAAGCGGTGTCCACGCAGTAATTACCAAAAAGAAAAGTATGAGAAAAATGCCCAGCGTCCCATACGCAATGCCTTTCCATACCCGCCGGTGCACATACACGGTACGCATATGCTCATTAAAACACGTGGACTGCAGCGTGTGCCGCGTATATACCCACCAGGGCGCATAAAATACTTCGCACACAGGTTATACTTTCCTTATGGAAACGGTGCCGACACTCTCAAATCCTGAGGAGGAGCTTGCGTATCTGCGCGCGCAAGTCGCGGCAAAAGAAAAAGAGCTCGCCGCGCTTAAACCGAACGCTGAAGCAGTGGTAACGGATGAGCAGAGAATAGAAAACATTATCGAGAGTTTGAACCAGTACAAGGACACTGCTCCTGAGGCGGTATTGAAACCTGACTTTGCAATTTCTGCTACAGAAACTGAAACCGCGGCAGGCAAGATCCTGCGCGAGTTATCACTCGGCAATAGCGAAAAAGCAGTTGCGCAGTTGCGCGACACTATGGAGCAGAAGGGAATTCGCAATGCGTTTTCTGTACTTGAAAAGGCACGCGATCCGCACCTTGAAGACGATTTCCATCGCTACTTGGTGCGTCATATTGCCGCCGGATTTCCGATCCTTGGATTTGAAGAAAAGGCGCCGCGGTTCCAAGCGCTTCGCATGACGCTCTATGAAGTTGCATTGCCGGAACCGAAGGAGGAAGAGGGCGGTCGCCAGCGCACGCTCAAAGAACTCATTTCTGCCATGGAACAATTGTATGCCGGCATGTTGTCCGTCGAAGACGCGCGTCTCGGGGAATCGCACTATTTTGCACTTGAACTTGCGGTGCCTGCAGATAAACCCGACTTAATGTTTTATGCCGCAGTACCCAATGGCAAACGTGATTTGTTCGAAAAACAGATCCTCGCCATTTTCCCGAATGCGCACATCGCTCCGCAACCGAACGATTACAACATTTTCTCGGAAGGAGGAGCTTCGGTCGCTTCAGTCGCGCGTTTTGCTGAAAATCCGGCCCTACCGCTCAAGGATTATACGGACTTTGATTACGACCCGCTCAACGCCATCGTGAATGCGTTTTCCAAAATCGAACACACGGGAGAGGGCGCAGCGCTGCAGATCATTGTCGAGCCGCGCGCCGAGCGTCACGTGAAGCACTACCGTAAAATTTTGCACGCGCTTCGCAAGGGTGAGAAGCGTCACATGGCGCTCAGTACCCCCGAGAGCATGCTCGGAGAAGTTGCGCGTGATTTTGGAAAGACTATTTTTGGCGGAGGCAAACCAAAAGATGAAGAAAAAGCAAAACAGGCCGAGACGCGCCAGGTTGAAGCAAACAAATCTGATATTGAGTTAGTAGAAAAGAAAATTTCCACACCAATCGTAGGCGCCACGATTCGCCTTGTGGTTTCGGGGAAGGATGAAGCGCGCGGAACGCAGATCTTGGGAGAACTCGAAGCGGCATTTAACCAGTTCACGAACACGCAAGGGAATCGACTCACATTTAGCCGCACGCAGGGCAAGAATACACATAAAGTGCTTGAAGAGTTCACTTTCCGTATGCCAGACAGCGCGGCGCTCCCGTTCTCGCTTCGCGAGCTTACGTCGGTGTATCACTTCCCGCCAAGCGGCATCAAGAGCTCGCCGCATCTGAAGCAGGCACGCGCCACGCAGGCAGCCGCACCGCTCACCCTTTCTAAAGAAGGCGCGCTTCTCGGTATCAATTCGTTCCGCGGACAGGACACGAAGGCCTATCTCTCACCAGAAGATCGCCTACGCCATCTCTACATCATCGGTCAGACTGGTACGGGTAAAACAGGACTCATGACTTCTATGTGCATTGAAGATATACGGAAAGGGAATGGCTGCTGCTTTATAGATCCGCACGGCAACGACATTCTCAACTTACTCGCTGCCGTGCCGCCCGAGCGTTATGAAGACGTCATTTACTTTGATCCGGCAGATATTCGCCGGCCATTCGGTCTGAACTTGCTTGAATACGATCCCGCACTTCCTGAGCAAAAAACATTTATCGTGAACGAGTTGCTCGCCATTTTCCGTCGCCTCTACGGCGACGTGCCGGAAAGCATGGGTCCTGCGTTCGAGCAGTATTTCCGCAACGCGACATTGTTGGTCATGGAAGACCCTGCATCGGGCTCTACGCTGATGGACATCGGTCGCGTGCTCTCGAACGAAGAATTTCGCAACCTCAAGCTCGCGAAGAGCATGAACCCTATCGTCAACCAGTTCTGGAGAGAAATCGCGACAAAGGCGGGCGGGGAAGCATCACTTGAAAACATCGTTCCGTACATCACGAACAAATTCGACGACTTTACGGCAAACGACTTCATGCGTCCGATCGTGGGCCAGCAAGAGTCGTCGTTTAAGTTCCGCGAAGTGATCGACAACAAAAAAATCTTGCTCGTCAATCTTTCCAAAGGACGCCTGGGTGAAAAGAATGCGAATCTCCTCGGACTCATCCTGGTAGGTAAGCTCTTTATGGCTGCTCTTTCGCGCGCAGATAACCCTCGTGCGCAATACGCGCCGTTCTATCTCTATATCGACGAATTCCAAAACGTCACCACAGACTCGATCCCAGGTATTTTGTCTGAAGCGCGTAAGTACAAGCTCTCGCTCTCGATGGCGCACCAGTTTCTCTCGCAGATCGAAGAGAAGACCCGCAATGCGGTGTTCGGTAACGTCGGCTCGTTGGCCATCTTCCGTGTGGGCGAAGAAGATGCGGAATTCTTTGAAAAACAGTTCGCGCCCACATTTTCGGCATCAGATTTCGTCAATCTTGAATTTAGAAATGCGTATCTGAAGATACTCTCGGGCGGCGTGCCGCAGAAACCGTTCAACATTAAAACTCCTGATTTACCACCGCTCAATCAAGCGCAAGTTGACGACCTTATCCAATTGTCGTCTCTTACGTACGGACGCGATCGTGCTACTGTGGAGGGAATGATCCGTACTCGCTATCTTTCGTAATTATGGGAAGAAGAGAAACAGGTTTTCCACCTGAACGAGGACGAAATAAGGGAAAGAAACTTTCCGATAAGGAAAAGCTCGTGCAGGCCGAATTGGCAGATGCGGTAGCGCGTACCCCGGCGCGTCGCCGAGCACCAGAGATAGGTCCGGTGCGCGACGCTATACCGCCAAGTCAGAATGAACCAAAGCTTCCCTCGATCGCTGAACTCGAGTCGGCCAAGCTTCCGCCACTGCCAGATTTCTCTACGTTAGTACCCGATGTCGCACCCACGTTTGAGACAGCGAGTACCCCTGAGGAGGGGCTACAACAAAAACAAAAACCGGTACTGACTAATCCGGAAAATCTCTCACCTGAGGCCAGAGAGAGCTTTGAGCGTCTGACAGAGACGGATCCGATCCTTGCTGACAGGATCAAACGATTTCCTTTTATTTCAGACCGGGGAGTTGAGCATGTGCTTCGGTGGCTTGATCAGGGCAAGCGAACGCCAAAACCATCAAGGCGGGATCAGTCTCCATCACCAAAACGACTTGCTCCACAAATCGAGCAAATACCTGTACCAACACCAGTAGAAGAGAATGCCCTTACTCTTGGTACAGAAGTAGATGATTCCCATATCCGTTCACCGTACACACAAGCGACAGGTGCCTCTCGTCGCATGCAGGCAGACATGAATACGCTCGCAACTCCCGAAAGCGCCTCTCTTTCTCATGAGGGAGAAAAAACACCACTAGAACAAAAAGAGCATTTAAAGAATTTACTCGAGGCACTTACCGAAATAACCGAGCGTGTGGGTGCGACAAGCGAGCATCTGGCGACCCCAGTGCCAAGTATTCAGGAAGAGATTCCTGTTTCATCGAGCACTCACAGCGTTGCGGAAGAAGATCTCAAGAGGTGGATGACTGCATATCCTGAGACGCCTACCAGCACCGCTACTACCGCCACGCCAGCTCTCGAGTCAGTACCAAATACTCCTAGGGAAAGCGCTCGCGGCAAAGAGTATTGGGAAAAAGCCGCTCCTGTACTTGCGGAAAAAGCAGGATTGCAAAAAGAACGCGAAAACCTGCTTGCGATGGAGCGCGAGTACCTTGATGCTGAGCATGCGTTTTATGCAAAAAAAGGGAATGGAATCGTCGAGCGCGCGGCGAAGCGCCTCTTGGGTACCAAGGAATATACTGAGACGGTAGGTAGTTCATATACGCGCTACAACATTGCTGCGACTGAGTTCGAAAAGAAGCTTGAGACACGTCTTCAAGAGCGATTGCTGATGTCGACCAAAGACATGGAAGTCAACGAGGCAAAGGAGTACGCAGAGAAGTTTGCAAAACGGTATCGCCGTATGGTGGTGTCTAAGGACACCATTGATCACGGGGAAGAACGGCTCAAGGCAACGCGCGAACAAGCACTCAATGAGCAGGGTAAAAACACGTTGGAAAAAGGTCTTATGTGGGCAGCGCGTCAGAACCAAAAGCTAGAGGACAAGTTTGGCAAACAGCCGGCTCGGGCTATCCGTATCATTGGTATTGCTGCAGCTGCGGGAGTTGCAACAGTCGCACTTACTCCCGCATCGGCAGTATTGGGACTTTCAGTTTTTGGAACGCGCATCGTGCGTGGATTCGTGGGTACTTTTGGTGGAGCGCTTGCGGGCGCCGGAGCTGGAAAGATTTATGAGAAAACAGAAGGAGCGTATGCAAAAGGCAAGCTCGTAGAGGCACGAGAAAACGCTGCCCTTGATACGGCAAGTATGTTGAAGCGTCGCGATGCATATCGAAAAGGAAGTGCTGCGGCAGTAGAAGGTAATCGCAAGAGAATTGAAATGATTACGGCGGCGCTCGTGGGTGCAGGTCTTTCAATGCAAACAGGTGAAGCACTTGCCCACAATGCAGCTATACAGAACGCGGCAGATACATTAAGCCACAACGATTTCATCGAGAAGAATGCAAAACTATTGAAGGAGGTCATGGGCGACAAAACCCACTTCGGCCTTATCCACGAGCAGGGAGCTACACCTGCTGTGCCAGCTGAACAGGGTGTTCATGCGCCCCCCGCTGCTGCGGCGGACCCCACCGTCGAAGTAACGAAAGGACATGGGTATGAGTTCATGGCAAAAGATCTTCGGACGGCGCTTCTAACGACAGGGAAGTCCGCGACTGATTACCCTGAAGGAAGCGACGCCCGTTCGCTTCTTGAGGCAAAAACTGATGCGAAAGTTTGGGCAATTGCGCACCGTATCGCTGAAGAACATGGTTTTGCCCGCGGGAACGCAACGCTGGTTCCTGTATTTGAGCACTCAACCATGCGCGCAGATGCACAAGGACATCTACTCTTTAATCAGGGCGGTATTAGTCACGCTGACGCTGAAGCTCCCGCACATCCTCGTACGCATGTCGCACATATCCCTCTCCCTAAAACTGAAGCAGCTCCTCAAACCAAGGTAGTGGAGCGCGATTACGGATTCAGTACCCACCAGGAACGTATTCCTATCGATGCTCCTGATACTTCACAAGCACATCCTGTTTCGCCAATTGAATCAACACCTGTGGCTTCGGATGTACCGGAAGTTCATACAGATGCGACTCGCACAGCGGAAGCTGCCGTTCCGAACCATTCCGCTGAATCTATGAAAACCATCGAGGTAACTCCGGCCGCGGCTCCGTCAGTAAGCGAATACTTACTCGCACACTCGAAAGAGTCACATATTTATTCAAATGGCGCTGCCGATCTCGATAAGCGTTTGTATGTGTATGGAGGGTCAGTAAACGAACAGGCAGATAAGATCGAGGCATATCTCAAAGCCCATAAGGATTCGGTAGTATATGGCACTGACGAAAGCGGTAAGTATCGCGTCCCGTATTACATGAGTCTTGATGGCAAAGTAGTAGCTGCCATGCCTGAACGTACTTCCGGCGTATTCGGCTTCTTTTCCACTTGGAAGCCCGCTCCGGGTCCCAAGGAGTTAGTAAGTGTCGTAGAATGATCATATGGCCACTGACAACAACCTACTCCAAGCATTGAACCTTGATGCCTTTGAGCCCAAGGAGCAGGAAGAGCTTTTATTGACACTTTCGGACTTAGTATTTCGCGGGTCTTTGGTACGGCTTGTGGAGCGCATGGACGACAAGACCCGTCTCGATTTTTCCGTGCTCTGTGTGAAAGGGGCGTCGGAAGAAGCAATGGCGGACTTCATAAAAGAACGTGTCCCGAACGCTGATGCAGTGGTGCGCGAAACCATCGACGAGCTTGCTGCGGATGTAGCGGCATTGAATATCCCCGCCGCCGTGTAGCTCTATTAGCTCATTTGCTATACTTTCCCTATATGAACCCAGTCCAAACCGGAATCGCCGTCGCACTCGCCCTTGCTGTCGTATCCATCTTTTTTATTTTTCCTGGCCTATCGCCCTTCGGTTCTCCGCAAGTTCCTGCAACTACGGATGAGACTGCGGGAGGTCAGACTACTACTAACCCAACACCAACCACTATGCCGACGCCAGATGCAACCACACTTCAAGTAACGGATGAGAAAGTCGGAACCGGAGCTACTGCTGCTGCAGGAGACACGGTAACGGTAAATTATGTCGGCATGCTCACTAACGGAACCGTCTTCGATGCATCTGCCAATCATGGTCAGGCATTTAGCTTTACGCTTGGCACCGGACAAGTCATTTCAGGTTGGGATCAGGGTCTTGTGGGTATGAAAGAAGGAGGAAAGCGTAAGCTGATCATTCCGCCCGCAATGGCATACGGCAATCAGGAAGTAGGCGGCGTCATTCCTGCCAACTCAACGCTTATCTTTGAGGTGGAGCTGGTGAAGGTCGCGAAATAGGGATTCCTTACGGGAAATAAAAAACGGGCGCGAACGAAAGTTCGCGCCCGTCGTGTTACCCCCAAAAGGGGGGTTAGTACGGCGATTTCTGCATGATGTGGATGCCGTATTTCGGGAAGATCTCCATGAGCTGCTTACCGCAGTTCTCGAAGGTGTAGGTAGCGCCACCGAGCGTGACGATGCCATTGCCGATACCGCCCGAGATGCCGCCGACTGCCGCCATGTTCTCGGCGTATTGCTCGAAGACTGCGCCGGCGAATGCCAACGAACCAACACCGCCACCGACGTAGCCAACTGCGCCATAGACCACACCGTCTGCGATCACCGACACCAGTCGATTCGGCCGGACTTCGCTCGTGTAGATACGGCAGGCACGTTCGCCTTCGGCGACTGCAGCCAGCTGTTCATCGCTCACGTCGCCCTTGACGATGTAGTTGAACTTCAGCGTCGAAGGATCGAGCAGCCAGTCCGGCACGGACTGGGGGTGCGCGATGATCGTCGCGTGCTCGCCTTGTGGCATGTTGACCTTGATCGCGATCGGTTCGCCCTGCGTTGCACAGGCACCGATCAGGATCGTGAGACAGCTCATCATACCCGCGAGGAATGCCCGCGGGACCAGCTTCTGCGTCTGCATCGCTTCTTCTCCTTGAAATGTGCTGCGCTAGGGCCGATCCCGCTGGATCGATTGGGAACCCTTCCTAAGTCCGATTATAAACTTATCTCTATCTTTGTCAAGATTCGATGAAGATGAGCTTGACGGCCTGTTTATTTGGTATTTTGGCGTACTTCAAGCTAAGGTAGAACCGTGGCAGCAATTACTTTCTCCATAGACCAGCGAGCGCCGCACAGCGGCGCTCGCGCAGGAACCCTCACGACGCCGCATGGCGTCATTCAGACGCCTGCGTTTACTCCGGTGGGTACAAAAGCAGACGTAAAGGGCATCATGCCCGAAGCATTGAAAGCAGTGGGTGCACAGGTCGTGCTCGCAAACACTTACCATCTCTATCTTCAGCCCGGAGAAAAAATTGTGCAGCAGGGAGGAGGTCTTGCAAAATTTATGGCATGGCATGGTCCCACGATGACGGATTCAGGCGGTTTTCAGGTATTCTCGCTCGGCGCAGCGTTTGGAAAAACAATCAGTAAATTTGTAAAAGAAGACGCGCCCACAGAAGACCGAGTTGCCGTGTATGACGAGGGTGTGGCGAGTCAGCACGGTCAGCTGGCGGTGATAGACGAAGAAGGTGTCTCGTTTACCTCGCATCTCGATGGCACACTCCACCGGTTTACCCCTGAACGTTCTGTTGAAATTCAGCATGCGCTTGGCGCCGACATGTTTTTTGCATTTGATGAGTGTACATCGCCCACCGCTCCGTATGAGTATCAGAAAGAGGCAATGGAGCGTACGCACCGCTGGGCGCTCAGGTCACTGAAGGCCCATCAGCAGAATATCGAGGCACGCGAAAAACAGGCGCTCTTCGGCATTGTGCAGGGCGGTCGTCATGAAGACCTGCGCCGCGAGTCTGCGAAAGAGATTGCTTCGATGGGTTTTGATGGTATTGGCATTGGTGGCTCCTTTAGCAAAGAGGATATGCGGGGGGCGCTTCAAGCGGCAGTGGGGGAATTGCCGGAAGAATTGCCTAAGCATTTTCTCGGTATTGGTGAACCAGGCGACATTCTGGAGGGAATTGCGAATGGCATGGATTTGTTCGATTGCGTAGCGCCCACACGCATCGGTCGTCACGGCTCCATTTACACCAAGCGGGGAATCGTGCACCTACCAAACGCGACTTCGGGTACCGATTTTGGTCCGCTCGATCCTGAAACGATTATTCCAGGGACGGAAATGTTCACGAAAGCGTATGTATCGCATTTGGTACGCGCTAAGGAATATTTGGGTGCCGTTATCTGCTCCATGCACAATGTAGGTTTTATTTTGAAACTAGTCGCCGATGCGCGCCAAGCCATTCTTGATGGTCGTTTTGATTCCTTCAGACAGGAATTTGTAGGCGCCTACTATTCTTGACTTACCTGGTATAAGTGCTATATTTATATACGGAGTATTACTGCTCTAACTCTTTTCGATCACACAACAGCTCGGGAGACGTCTGTGACTGCTCATGCAGAAAAAATTGCCCACCACTTGGTGGTTCACCTGAGGAAATACGGCAATGAGGTGAAGATTCTGAATCTGAAACTCGTGACGCCGCCGAAGGTGACGCCGCTCAGCCGATTCAAGCTCGTGGGCACCGATGATGGTCCAGCAATCGAGTGCTTGCAAAACGAAGTGTCGCTCGAAGACCTCAAGCAGCAGAACCGCGTGACGTCGGAACAGGCGGCATGCATTGCCGATATCGTGAAGGTCGAAGTCCTGTCTTTCAAGAAAGCCCTCATGCGCAACCGCCGGGCCAACGACCTGACCGTGAAGTTTCCGATTCCGTAACTTGCCTCAACCCAACCCCGCAGCACGCTGCGGGGTTCTTTCTGTCTACACAGGGAAAATGCTACACTCCTGATTTATGGCGATCTTCAAGCTACATACACCGTTTCCGCCTGCAGGCGATCAGCCAAAGGCAATAGAAACCCTTACAAAAGGGCTTGAAAAGGGCATGCGCCACCAGACCCTCCTTGGGGTCACGGGTTCAGGGAAAACATTTACAGCCGCGAACGTCATTGCAAATTATGACAAGCCAGCTCTCGTTCTCGCGCATAACAAAACGCTCGCGGCACAGCTTGCGCAAGAGTACAAAGAATTCTTTCCCGAAAACGCAGTGCATTACTTTGTTTCCTACTACGACTACTACCAGCCGGAGGCGTATATTGCGCACTCAGATACGTATATTGAGAAAGAGGCACAGATCAATGCAGAAATTGACCGTCTCCGGCACGCAGCAACCCAGGCACTCCTAACGCGTAAAGACGTGATCATTGTTGCTTCCGTATCCGCTATTTACGGTCTTGGTTCACCTGCACAG
>DATLDL010000020.1:0-8309 GCA_035525885.1 Minisyncoccota bacterium
CAGCGCATTTGTACGAGGCGCTGCAGTATCGCCCTCGAGGGCTCTTTGGGTTCGAATAGCATAAGAAAAACCGCGGCGCCTCTGGCGCCGCGGTTTTTCTTTAGCGCGGTTCGCACACCGTGCGCACTGCACAAGAGGCA
Source organism: Minisyncoccota bacterium (assembly GCA_035525885.1). Classification (GTDB taxonomy): domain Bacteria; phylum Patescibacteriota; class Minisyncoccia; order Phycocordibacterales; family Phycocordibacteraceae; genus C7867-001. Next base: position 141 of record DATLDL010000020.1, read on the forward strand.
AAAGGATTTTTTGCACCGCGCACTTCAAAGTGAAGGTGCGGACCCGTTGAGAGGCCGGTTGAGCCCACGGTTCCGATGTATGAGCTACGAGAAACGGCTTGGCCGACGCTCACGCCTACGCTCGTCATGTGCGCATAGAGTGTTTGGGTGCCATTCGGATGAGAAATAACCACATAGTTACCGTAGCCGCCGTTCCAGCCACCATTTGCTTTAGCCACGATCACCGTACCGCCAGCGGCCGCATGAATAGCTGTGCCTTTTGCAGCGCCTAAATCGATACCGTTCCAGCCGTGAAGACCCTGCGTCATGCGTGCCCCTGGAATCGGATTAGCAAAGTAGCCCGCAATCTCTGCGCCACTACCACCGAGATATGGTTCATAAATCTTGCCGCCCGCCCGCGTAACTCCCTTTGCTTTCACGACCGGAACGGGTGTCGCTACTTCGCCTCCGGGGATGATGAGCGTGGTTCCCACCGCAAGTACGGCATCAGACTCAAGACCGTTATATTCAGCAATTTCATCCGCATCCGCGCCGTACTTCTTTGCGATGGACTTGAGCGTATCGCCCTTTATTACCGTGCGTTCAACGCCAGAAACGGGGAGAATGACAAGCGTCTGGCCCTCATGAATTGCACGCGTGCTGCCAAGATCGTTTGCCCACACGACCGTGTTCACGGAAACGTTAAACATCTGCGCGATGACGGACAGGGTATCGCCCTTGCGTACTACATATACGGAAATTTGTTCTGAGGAAGGGGTGGAGCTTGCCACGTCAGCAAGCGTTCCCTTAGGACCTGAGCCGGCCATGAGCGCGGAGTCACTAATCTGCGCTCCCACCTCGTCGGCTTTGATAGGGTCCGGATTTTCATTGGCCGCTGCGGCAAGGAGGCCAATAGATGGATCGTGGAGCATCGGCATTTTGGTGGCCGCGCTTGCCGGTAACGAAAAAGGCCAGAACGCGTCTACGTGAACAGGGAAGAGGGCAAAAATAGGGAAAAATAAGCCGCTCGCCGAAACGACGGTCGTTACCATTTGCAAAGCCCGATATGCATGCCGGTGTCCAATCTTGAACGTGGTACGCCCGGCAGGTTGTTTTTTAGAATCGATAGGAAAACAAAGGAAATGGACGGGCTTTCAGGTACAAAAATGGCTTAGATACGCCATTTCTTTCATACGGTCGGATCAGTCAATTCATTAAGTCTACATGAGTTAGTAAACCGAATCAACCTCATCCGTACCCCTCTGGGGAGAGCGGTTTTAATGATAAAGTACGCCAGTGAAGTACCTCGAAAACCTCAATCCTGCTCAAAAAGAAGCAGTTCTGACGACCACTGGTCCTGTTTCCGTTCTTGCCGGTGCCGGGTCGGGTAAAACGCGAGTTTTGACGACGCGCATCTACCATTTGATACGTCAGGGAGTTCCGGGGAATCAAATCCTTGCCGTTACGTTCACTAATAAAGCGGCTCGCGAGATGCGTGAGCGAGTGCGCGGCATGCTCGGAGAAGAAGACGGGGCGGAGCGAAGCGCCGCCTCGTCTGGACTCCCGTTTGTTGCCACCTTTCATGGTCTTGGACGCGAATTGCTGGAGTCATATGGCAAAGCGATCGGCGTTCCACGATTCTTTTCTATTTTTGACCGCGATGATTCCGAGCGCGCCATCGCTGCCGCGCTCAAGGTGCTCGATATTGAGGCGAAGGAACTCTCGCCACGTTCAATCCTCTCTCGCATTTCAAAAGCGAAGGGCGAAGGCATGACGGCCGCGATATTTCGTGAAAAACATGGACGTTCTAGTTTTGGAAATCGCGTTGCCGCTGATGCGTGGCTATCGTATGAGCGCACCCTTCGTGAAGAGAAGGCACTCGATTTTGACGATCTGATTTCGCTTCCGGTGCGTCTGCTTGAGCAGCACGCGGACGTGCGTGCACTCGCGCAGGAGCGTTGGCGCTACATTCATATTGATGAATACCAGGACACGAATGAGCTGCAGGGGCGTTTGGCAGCCCTGCTCTCGGCTACGCATCGTAATTTGCTCGTGGTGGGGGATATTGATCAGACGATTTACACGTGGCGTGGCGCCACGATTGAAAACCTATTAGCATTTGAAAAAAAATACCCTGAGGCGCGCACCATCATTCTCGAGCATAATTACCGTTCAACAAGAACGATTGTGGATGCCGCGAATGCGGTCATTGAGAAAAATAAGAATAGAAAAGAAAAACGCTCAGTTACAGACAATCCCACGGGGGAACCTATCACCATCCACGTTGCACTGAATGCCGATGCAGAAGCGCTGTGGATTGCGCACGCAATCAAAAGTGCGATGGAAAAAGGAACCAAGCCGGAAGAGATTGCAGTCTTGTTTCGTACTAACTTCCAGTCCCGCGCGCTTGAGGAGGGACTGTTGCATTCTGGTGTGCCGTACAAACTCCTGGGCACACGGTTTTTCGAGCGCAAAGAAGTGAAAGATGTGCTCTCGTGGGTGCGCCTCGCGCTTGAGCCCACGCGCGAAGCTGATAAGATGCGCGCCGCACAATTCCCATCGCGCGGCATTGGTAAAACGACACTCGGAAAACTGGTGGCAGGGCAGCGCGACACGCTTCGTGCAGGAGAGCGCACAAAGGTCGAGGCATTTGAAATGCTCATTGCAGAACTTTCTCAAGCTACCAATGATCTAACGCCGTCTGCGTTCGTTCGCCTTGTTGTTGAAAAAAGCGGTATAAAGGCAGCCCTTGCCGAAGGGACTGAAGAAGAGCGGGAGCGTTTTGAAAATATTCAGGAACTCGCGACGCTCGCGGCGCGCCACGATATGACACCCGGCAAAGAGGGTATTGCGGCGTTCGTTGCCGAAGCGGCGCTTGCGAGCGACCAGGATGAGCTTGATCGCGGTGAGAAAAAAGGCGTCACACTCATGACCGTGCACGCAGCAAAAGGTCTTGAATTCGATACGGTATTCGTCGCAGGTATGGAAGAAGGTCTGTTTCCTCACGAAGGCATGGGGGGTGACAGTGACCGCGACGAAGAGGAGGAACGCCGGCTCTTTTATGTGGCAATGACTCGCGCTAAAAAGAAGCTATGTCTTACCCTGGTGCGCATTCGCAAGATTTACGGTACCGATTATCTTCAAGAACCGTCGTCGTTCCTTGAAGATATTGACCGTACGCATATCGTCTATGATGAAGGCAATGGCGAAGACATCATCATTGCGTAAGAGCGGAGGAGTGCGAGCGAAGAAGTCGCTCGGACAGAATTTTTTAATGCATGCGAGAACCGCAGAGCGTATTGCAGATGTCGCGCACCTCTCCCCCGACTCCGTGGTACTTGAAATCGGTCCGGGCACTGGACAACTCACCCGCGCATTACTTGCGCGCGCGGGAAAAGTCATTGCGGTGGAAGCGGACGTGTCACTGGTCGAAGAGCTGCAGCAGATGTTTGCCGCAGAAATTACAGAAGGAACATTGCATCTCACGCATGCCGATATTCGAACGTTTGACCCGAACACGCTGCCGCGAGGGTATGTGCTTGTGGCGAATATTCCGTACTACATTACCGGAGAGCTCATGCGCACGTTTCTGAGCGCAGAAAACCAACCAGTTTCAATTACGTTTCTCGTGCAAAAAGAAGTCGCCGAGCGTATCGCGCGCTCAAAAAAGGAAAGTCTGCTCTCGCTTTCCGTGAAAGCGTATGGAACGCCACGCTATGAATTTACGGTACCCCGCGGCGCGTTTGTGCCTGCACCAAATGTAGATTCGGCGGCACTCTCTATCGTCGGTATTTCGCGGGACGCTTTCAGTACAAAAAGTGAGGAAACCAATTTTTTTAAGCTTATACGGGCTGGTTTTGCGCATAAGCGCAAACAATTGCTGGGAAATTTAAAAGAAATCGCGCCAGAAAGCGCAGTGGTAGCGGCGCTCACAAGCGCGCGCATTTCAGAAAAAGCGCGCGCCGAAGATCTGGCTCTTTCCGACTGGCTTTCGTTAGCGCGAACTCTGCACTAACGCCATTCTCTTTTTGCGTCTGCAAGCAATCTCTGGAACTCTGTGTTCTGCATCATGATCGCAAAAAACTGCTGCGCGAGCAGTACGCCCGCAGCGCTATCGCTTGGGTAATGCAATCCTGCAATTTCACGATTTTTAGCGACCGCATCTGCTTTGGCAACAAATTCTGCTTTGCGATTCTGCATGAGTTCGCCAAGCACGTACGCTACGAAATGCGTTTGCGTGGAGTGACCGCTCGGGTAAGCAGGATGTCCGGGAATTTCAATCGCTGGATCTATATCCGGAGCGAGCAAGCTTGGGCGGACTCGATTGAATTTTGCTTTTTGTTGAAACATCAAAATCGTGAGGTCCTTCAGACTCTCATCCAGGAGTCGTGCGGTTGCGGGAAATTTCCCTTTTTTGTCTGTGTACTCAGCAACCGTGTAATTACCAAGGCGGATTCCGGCCGGAGTTCGCTCGCTTAAAATTTCTTTCATTTTTTCCGGCGTGCGGAGGGCTCGGTACGACTTAAGGAGGTCGAGTTCCGCTCGCGTTTCCTTTGAGGAGTTCTGTGGCGGGGGAGGGAGGGTGATGGGCGCTAACAGTTCGGCGGGAAAGTGCGTCTCGGTGTCTCTTTGTGCGGCAAATTCCGCTCCCCAGGTCATGGTGTTTGAAAACGTAAGAGAGTCTTGATGATCTGCTTTCGCGTGTATCCACAGCAAATCAGCTCCAAGCAGCATGAGTGCGGCAGCAGTGGCAGCCAGGGAGCCAAAAGAGAGAGATTTCATGACTATGCAGAAACTGCACCAGAACGGACGCAATTATACCCAGAGAATTCCTTTATATATATGTTTGCCACAGGTATACTTTATACCAAATGGCTAGGTCTTCCGGATCCAGTTTTTGGGGTATCTGTCTTTCCGTACTCGTTTCGGCAGGACTCATTGGCGGCGCGTATGCGCTTGCCCAACATTCTGCTTCTCCCCGTATCGCCGAAGCATCTACTGAAACCGCGCTCCTACAGGCGATTACTTCCCGAGACTCGGACAATGACGGCCTGCCTGATTGGGAAGAATCTCTGTACGGTACTGACTCGCAAAAGGCCGACACTCGAGGGTTGGGCATGAAAGATGGGGAGGCAGTGAGCAAGGGGCTCATTGTTCCTAAGGCCGTAGCCGATGTTCCCGTTGCTGCTGTAGAGAGCGACGATACCGTTGCAGGCGCCCCAAAAGGCGCTCCGAGCGGCACATTGACCGACACCTTCGCGAAAAACTTTTTCACGCTGTATCTCTCCACCAAACAATCAACAGGAGGGGCAACGCTTACTAAAGATCAGGTCTCTCGACTCGTCGATCGAGTATTTACACAACTGACAGCAACGCTTGTTGCCACTCCAGACTTTAAAAAGAAACAGGATCTCGTCGTGCGGGGCTTGGGTGCTGCAGACCTTCGCGCATATGCAGTGACCGTAGAACAAATACTTGCGGTGCATTCAACAAAACTTCCGAAGAGCGAATTACTGTATCTGCAAGATTTTCTCGAAAACAAAGACGCATCCGCAATCGCACACATACAAATGCTTTCAAAGGCATATACAGAAACGGCAACAGGCATAGCCGTCCTGCCGGTTCCCCAAGAGGTTGCAGACACGATGCTCTCGCTTATAAATGCGATGGCACGCATCGGAGCGATTGCAGCAGACTTCGCTCGTGTTGATGCGGACCCTGTTGCAGCCATGTTTGCGCTCAAGCAATACACAGATTCAGTCCAGAAATTGGCCGCTGCATTTCAGTCCGTCAACACGCTGTATGCGGCACAAGGAGTAGCATTTCGAAGAGGAGAGCCGGGCGCTGCATTTGTAAACGTGATTAGCGCAGTAAAGGAGAGGGAGGCGAGCTCAACGCCCGCCATCACGCCATGAAGTGCAGACTATTCATTACAAAAGTAACGACTCTCTTACTCATTCTGGCAGTTGCTACGCCCGCGTCGTTCCTTGTGCTTCCTGAGCGTACCGAAGCGGCTTATCCCGTTTTGGATGCTGCAACCGGTGTAAATACCGTAGGAGATTGGATCATCAATACCATAAGCGAAGGCCTGCATGTCGTCAGTTCGTATGCCTCGAACAGTTTGTTCGTAAAAGAATACAACCTCGATCCAGTGGCATGGGCAGTAGTCCAACAACTTATTCAAGCAACAACGGGAAGCGTGGTGAATTTTGTGAGCGGCAACGGCACGAATAAGAAACCGCAGTTCGTGCAGAATTTAGCGAAACATCTGGGCGGTGTTGCTGACGTCGTTTCTGGTATAGATCGGAATGCGTCTGGAGGATTTATCAATGAACTTACGAAACAACTCATTGATTCCCATTCTCCTTTTGCCGCCGCAATCGACTCCTCGCTGCGTCATAACTACGCAAAAAATTCCGTACTCGAAGGGTTCTTTGCAACTCACCAGTGCACACTCGATGCTATTCCTGGAGATACCAACTCATTCCTCTCAGGCAATTTTAACGAAGGCGGTTGGGCAAAATGGCTTTCACTCACCACCGATGAGTCCAACAATCCGTTTGTCATGTACGAAAATTCAAAGTCCGCGCTTGCGGGAGTCATCGGAAGTGCTCAGGGCGCTCGAGCCCAAGAAGTTGCGCAAAATCAAGGATTTATTTCTTGGTGCGACCCAGCGGATGATGCGCATCCCGCGGGCGGGGGAAGTGCAATACTTCCGCAGCAATGCCTCAATAGCGATGGCACCTTCCAAGATGCGCATACGCCAGGAAGCGTGATCAAAGAATCGCTCACCAAACAATTAGGAGCAAGTACGGACAAACTTGTCGCAGCAGATGAAATTAGTGAAGTCATTGGTCAGCTTGCTGTTCAGCTCGTTACTGATGCAATTGGGGTGGGTGGCGAAGGGTTGGCTCCTTCAGGTGGCGGTACGAACAATTGGATTGATGAGTATCAAATCGGAAGCGACGACGAGGCGCTTAATCGCGCGATTGCCGGAATTAACGACGTACTCGACATTATAGAGAGATATGAAGCAGCACTGCACATCTTAATTGATAAAGCGACTGAAGATCAGGGCAGTCTCAATGACATCATCTCTATCTTGCTCGGGGGTTACCTCATTGAAGACGCTGGTCATAATTTTGCAGGCCCATTTGGTTCATGCGCTGTGGCAATGGATACGACCGTTATTGCGCAGCATGAGCAGCATACGCTGGTATCGGTTGGACTTGAGAGTGCGCAAGCCACGCTTCCAGATCCCGTAGAAAGTCGCCTTACCGAATACGGCCTCAAGCTTGATGAAGCGGAGACCACGCGGGCGTTTGCGAATAATCTGCTGCAAAACGAAGTGCCTGCAGTGCAGGCATCGCACGATCCAGACGCAACCAGAGCGCTTTTGCTTCATATTGAACAATTGAGATTGATGCATCCCAACGCTGCTGATCTGGCGACCTTACAAACAGAAGCGCAACGGTTTGGAGGTGCAAATGTGCACCCTCCTACCAGACCCCCTGGACCTACTGGTGCGCCCGGAACCATTTTTGATATTTTCGGAGGAACGCAGTTCGATCGATTCGATCTTATTGGTCGCGCGGTAGATGCTGCCATCAACACGTGCTGCTTCACATCAAATCCAAACAATCCTCCTTCTGGTAGTCCGCCTGAGTACTACTACACGACCGCCATACTTCAATCGACCTCATTTGAGGGTTGGGACAAATGGAAGCATTGTGGTTTTACCGACGGATACCATTACGATGATTACGGTAATCCTCTGGGGTATTGTAACTACCACCCAAGCGATCACGACGAGGATCATGGCTGCTACTGATATGAAAAAAATGCTTCTCATGTTCGTTCTCGTCACCACGCTCTTCGCGGGAATCGGGGGAGTAGGTGTGCCAATGGCACATGCTGAAAATACGACCCCACCTTCACCAACAGCCGCTCAGGTACATGACACTGGTCAAGCAGTAACGCCGCCCACATCAACTGGACTTGGTGAAAAGTTCAACCCCGTTATTCAATGGGTATTGGGCCTGTTTGCCTGGCTTCTTACGGTGGCCTCGCTCACGCTTGATCGCGCTGTGTATTTTACGGTCGTGACGATGGGAACGTATGTAAATGGACTGTCGGCAGTGGGCGTTGCGTGGCGCATCCTGCGCGATATTTGCAACATCGCGCTCATCT
>DATLDL010000024.1:0-4592 GCA_035525885.1 Minisyncoccota bacterium
TAGCAGTGGCGGTGGTGGGGGCGGTGGCGGTCATCATCATGACGATACGCCTACCGTTTCGCTCTTCGCGACTCCGCACCCAAGCCAGCCGCTCGCATACCTCTATCTCTCGCAGATTCCGTACACCGGTCTCGACCTCGGACCACTCGGCACCGCACTCTACTGGATTGCCCTTATCGGCTGGTCGCTCGCGCTCGCGTACCTTGTTCTCTTCGGTGCGCTTCCGCTCGCCGCTCGCCGCGTGAAGTCATTCGGTGAACGTGTTACTGAAGTGCTCAATGCGCATGAATATGCAGTTGCGACCGTGCCTCCCGCACCAGTCTCGACTTCAGTGCAATTTGCACCGGAACCGGTCATGCCGACCTACGAATTTGCACCTGAAGCTCCCCGTGGCTACTCAAGTTACGATGGCTTCAAGTCATTTGCTGAGGGGCGCTCGCTCTCAATCGAAGACATTGTGAAGGGTCTTGCGCGCAACAGCGTTCCGCGCCCAGAACCAGCAGCACAGCCAGCGTACATGCCTGAACCGGTTATGATGCAGGAAGCTATGCCGAAGCGTTCAGAGCCAGAGCCAGCACGCGCACGGATGGAACAATCCGCGCCTGCTGCAGTACCGGGAAGTGGCGTTGCGCCGCATGTCCGTGGCTTTATTGCCTCACTGGTGGAACGCGATCGTGAATCAGTCTTCAGTGCACTTCGCAATCATGTGAAGGGCGGCGGTGATGCTGAGCAATTCCTCACGCATGCAACCTGCGCAATCGATGATGCCTACCGTGCTCGTGTAGACGGTTCTGCATGCGATCCTGAAGTTGCACGTATCTGTGCATCCTGCGATACACCGGCACTCGAACGCATCATTGCCGCGCTCACGAACGCAATTGACTCGAGCTACTCAACGGGCGTGACCGGAGCGAAGCTTGCGCTTACCCGCGCACTCGCAACATTGGGAGCGTAAACGGTTAGTAAAAGAAAAACACCCTGGCCGCTCGGCGGCCAGGGTGTTTTTCAAAGAGAGATCAGCGATACAGCAGGATACCCGTCACAATGACGATGTCGATCATGCAGATAAGAAAGGCGGAGGTCATGATGAGACGTTCTTTATGAATTGCGCCGTACATAACCCACAGTGCATTAATGAGCGTCAGGAAACTCCACGTTACGAGAGAAAGACCCGATGCATCTTTCGATTGATACAGGGTGAGCACTTGCGGCAATAGCACGAGCGGTGCCGCGAGCGCCGCTACATACATGAGTCGATCGAAAAACCTCTTGAGAGGAACAGGGTGCGGATACGGCTCTAGGTTTTCGTAGAGACGCTTTCGAACTTCGTGATGATGCAGCCCGTTGTCCATGCTATGCACGCGTACGAATTTCTTCACTAATTTGCTTCACGAACTCTGCTACCGGCACCGCTTCTTGTTTCCCGTGGTCGCGGCTTTCTGCCGTAACGGTCTTTGCCTCTACTTCCATATCCCCAAGAACAAGCAAATACGGCACCTTTTCCGTTTTACCGTTTCGGATTTTCTTTCCAAGCGATTCGTTTGCGTCATCGATCTCTACTCGCACTCCCGCTTCTTTCAATTGTCCTGCAACCTCGTTCGCATAGGCGACGTGCTTTTCTGATACGGATAGAATCTTCACTTGCACGGGTGAAAGCCAAGTAGGGAAGGCACCAGCGAAGTGCTCAATAAGAAATGCGAAGGTGCGCTCAAGACAGCCGATCGTGGAGCGATGAATCATGACGGGACGCTTCTTTGAGCCATCAATGTCGGTGTACTCGATCTCGAATTTTTGCGGCAGTAAGAAGTCCATCTGAGCAGTGAAGAGCGTATCCTCTTTTCCGTTCACGTTTCGTGCCTGCACGTCGAGTTTTGGTCCATAAAATGCTGCTTCGTCTTTTGCTTCCACATACGAAATTCCAAGCTCGTCGAGCGCCTCTTTCATGAGCCCCTCGGCATGATTCCAGAGGTTATCATCGGGATAATATTTTTCTTTGTTCTCTGGGTCGCGCTTCGAGAAGCGATAGGTCACTATATCTGCGAGCCCAAGTCCCCGCATGCCTTCAATGATCATCTGGCAAACGCGCTTAAATTCCTCTTTAAGGCCTTCTGGGGTTACAAAGAGATGCGCGTCGGTAAGTTGGAATTTACGAACACGAATCATGCCCATCAACTCGCCGGACTTTTCGTAGCGGTTGTAGTCCGCTATTTCGGCATACCGCACGGGCAAATCTCGGTAGCTCCATGGTTTTCTTTGAAACATGCGGATGTGGTGCGGGCAGGCCATGGGGCGCAGGTAAAATTTGTCGCCATCCATATCGATAGGTGCGTACATGTTGTGCGCATAGTGGTCGAGGTGTCCGGAAGTGCGGTACAGCTCTTCGGCGCCAAGGTAGGGTGTTGAGACGTGTTCATACCCGTATTTGCGTTCAAGGGCGCGCGTAAAGTTTTCAAGCTCAAATTTTATAGTAGTCCCTTTAGGGGTCCACATAGGAAGTCCCTTTCCGACTTTTTCATCTATGAAAAACAGATCGAGTTCAGGACCAAGTTTTTTATGGTCACGTTTGCGCGCTTCTTCTCGTTGAGTTTTGTACGCATCGAGTTCTTCTTTGGTATCAAAGGCAAGTCCGTAAATGCGTGTAAGTTGAGGATTTTTCTCGTCGCCACGCCAGTACGCACCCGCGATGCGGTCGATGGTAAATGAGTCAGCAGCAATATCTCTGGAGGGACTATCACTATGGCCGCCACGGCAAAGGTCTGTAAACTTTCCTGCCGTGTAGAGCGTTATCTGCTCGCCCTTTTTTGAAATTTCGTCTATGAGTTCAAGCTTGAACGGATTTCCGGCAAAGCGTTCTTTTGCCTGCACCTCCGCTACTTTGTCGCCGGTCATTTCCTTCCAGTGGGGAAGGAGCTTGCGCATCGCAGATTCAAGCTTGAGCAATTCCTTTTCCGTCGGCTTCTCGCCGCCGGAAAAATCAAAGTCGTAATAGAAACCATCATCAATTGCAGGACCAATGGTTGGCTTTGCGTGGGGATACTTTTCAAGCACCACCGCAGCAAGGAGATGGGCAAGAGTATGCCGCTTTGCTTCAATGTTTTGCATCACGAAAGTATACGGTACCTAAGCCACATTCGGCACTACTTGACAAACACCATTCAATGGTATATAATGGGATGAGTTGTTAATTCCTATTCGTATGGATAGGTCGTTTGGGAAACCAAATAAGGAGTTCTCGTTCCTGGCTCACTACAGGAATGTTCGTTGTAAGGAGAAAGTCGTATGACTTCCCATGTTCAAATCGTCAATGGCCCATCGAAGTTCGACCTCATGCTCGCGCTTTTCGAGTGGAAACCGAATCGCCCACTTGTCATGTTCAAGACCGAGGGTGGCAAACTGCTCGAGGCAAGCGTAACGAGTGTCGAGGCCGAAGATGGATCAGGAGAGTCCTGGAATATCGAGGGCTACGTCGGCACCGAACGCGCCAGGAAGGAACATCAGGCGACGCGGTTTCGCGCATATTTCCGCACCGACAGTCGTCGTGGCGTGATGAAGCCCGAGAATGTCGCCGCTCTGGTCTAAAAGCTAGATTTGCAACGAAACAAGGACCCCAATACACCGGGGTCCTTTATTTTGATATAGTGGTCCCGGCTTGTTCTCGGAGAACGTAATGACTGACCTCGATTTGCTGATGGCACTTATCGCACGGGAGTGGAAGTGCGACGAAACGCGGTATCCGGAGCTTGCGGGGATGACCATTCCCCAGAAGCGAAACTTTTTGTTGAAGCATTCCGTGCTTCACATCACGAAAACAAATGGGAAGCTTGCGACGATCTGTGAGGATTTCGACCACAACGGCGAACTCACCAATGACGACGAGATGCAGCTTCAGGTCATTGCGGTGAAGATGTTTATCAATGCACTGAAGCTCGCCGAAGGAGTTGAGATGAGCCCGCGGGCACTCCTTGCACGAGCGCCCAACTACGTGCAGTAAGTACAAGCCCCGCGTCGTAGACGCGGGGCTTATTTCTATAGCGGCTTGAGATTTTCGATCGAAAGCGAGAGTTCGCCGTTACGGTTCGAAACATTTCCTTTCACGAGCATGCACGTGCCGGCAGTTACGGCGAGGCCGTGCTCTTTGTAGAGCTTAGGGAACACCACGGCTTCAATGGATTCTGTTTTGTCTTCAAATTTTATAAATGCCATCTTCTCACCATTTTTTGTGAGCAGTGTACGCACTTCAGCAACGAGTACCGGAAGAATAATGGGCATACCCGGCTGCGGGTCTTCTTTTATTTGTGAAATCGTGAGCTTGGCTTTTGCGAGCGTTGCTTCGTGCGCGTCCAGGGGGTGGCCAGAGACGTAAATACCAAGCAGTTCTTTTTCCCACTCCAATTTGTCTTTAAGCAAAACGGGCGCGCCTGGCTTCAAAGTGAGAGTGGGCGTTGCAGCAAATGCACCAAAGAGCGAATCTTGAGGCGCTTCGGCAGTCGTATCTCGGTGAAAGGCGAGCAGAGTTTCAATGTTAAGCAGGAGCGTGCCGCGCTGATCAAAAGAGTCGAGTGCACCGCATTTAATCAAAGATTCTAAGGACT
>DATLDL010000041.1:0-8335 GCA_035525885.1 Minisyncoccota bacterium
GCCATTCAAATATTTCGTAAGCGGCAGCGATGGACATGATGGCGAACAAGCCGAATAGAACGGCCATCCATCTATTTTTCACCAGACCCTTAGACTGCAAAAACTCGGCGATGGGGTAGGCGTAAAATCCCACCGTGGTGTGGGCAATGCGATCATAATTATTTCTTTCCCACCCGAAGAATCTCGTGACTGTATCAAAGGGAACATTGGCAAACGTGTAGTGGCCGCCAATGGTGTGCATGAAAAGCAGAACGCTCATCAGAAGATAGGCGGTATTTGAAAAGCGCACGCCGCGAACCCAAAGCACAACCAGACTAAGCGCCAAGAAAACAATTGGTCCATTTTCGGCATACCACACATTTCGCGCATACGGATGCCATCCTGCCCAGGTAAATAAAATTAAGTATGCGCCCAAGAGGAAATGGGGAAAATATTTCATACAGACAGTATATCGCCCCAAACACCCGCACTAACCGCGCACTAACTCTTCTCTATTTGGTGAGGTCGTGCGTGTGTACGAAAAGTTGATCCTTTCCCGCTCTCCCACGCAACGATATAACTTCCATCGGTATTCACTTTTTCAATGATTCCCTTATCTCCAGGATAAACGTCACCTGGTGAAAAGTCTTGCATCGCGATACGGACCGTACATTCAACAATGTCTCCTTCTTTGAAGGAGTTTTTTAGCTCTTTTGATTCGAAAGGTGATGATTCCATAAAAGTTGAATTGGGGCGGCTAGAGAGAATCGAACTCTCGAGGCCGGCTCCACAAGCCGGAGTTTTACCACTAAACTATAGCCGCCATGCACAAAAACGTTATAACACGCGGAAGAAAATCGTGCGCGTAACACATGGTACTCTAGTTTGAGCTATGGAAGGTGCTGATCAAAATCACGAACAATTAGTTGAGGCGCTGTATGACGATGCGGTACTTGAAGAGTATCGGCGTCCGCTTGATTCGTATCGGGTTAGTTTTGTGCCGCACGTACTTGGCGGCCTCATGGTGTGGTGCGGCAATGCGGTATACGGACACCTACCCTCCTATATGAAGTTCAGGGCAATTGAAGTGATTGCCCGAGTGCCGTACAACTCCTGTGCTTCCGCTATTTTTACGCTCCTGACCATGTTCTACGGCGATGAAAAGCGCGCGCTTCGGCTCTCTACTATTTCGCAATTCGCTCGCTTTGCGATGGATAACGAAACCATGCATGTGGTGGTTATTTCGGCGCTCGCGCGCAAGGAAGACTGTGGCGGCTTTATTCGCCGCACGCTCATGCCCATGATTTTTGCCTTCTTGTATTTCTGGATTTCGTATCTCATGTATCTGCTGCGCCCGCGCTGGTCACTTGAACTTAACTATGTGTTTGAGAAACACGCGTTCGAGCAATACTCCCTCTTCTTAACCACCCATGAACGCGAACTCAAGACAAAAATGGTGGAAAGCGAGTTTCTTGCGTGGTACGGACGCCATCCGCGCAGCCAGTATGAGTTTTTCCGTTCCGTACGCAATGATGAACTCATTCACCGCAACCGATCAGTGCACGAAATCGAGATGAACGTACACCGCATGAAGGCGGCTTAGTAGCGCGGATTTTCTTCAGCAATTCCTGCCCGGTGATTTGCTAATCGTGCGAGAGCAAACAGTAGTGACGAGAGCCGGTTCATATATGCCTTGGTGTCGGGAGAAAGGGCGCGGACACCTGCGTCATTTACCGCAACGAGTCGACGCTCGGCTCGACGTGCAAAGGTGCGTGCTACATCAAGCATGGCGGACAGTTCTGTGCCGCCGGCAATTGAAAAGCTTTTGATCGGCGGAATCTCCTTCTCGATTGCATTGGTCATGTGTTCAACACGATCCACGTGCGCTTTGCTCAGTCGCTTATCGGCTCCTGCCGTTTCTGCCTGCACAATAAAGAGCGCTTCCTGTACCTCTCGCAGCACCATCGAAAGTTTCTGGCTGTCGGTTCCAGGGATGAGATAGTCTTCCTTTCCATAAATAACGCCCCACCACACCGGCTGCAGCGCAGCGCTGGTATGCGCTTTGGCCACACCAAGGAAAGAATTAAGCTCATCGAGTGCGCCAAGCGCCTCTGGCAGTTCAGATGCTTTTGAAATGCGCTGTTGATCGCAGCCAAACACTTTCGTCGTTCCCCCGTCTCCTTTCCCGGTGTACAACATAGAGAATCAGGATACCACTGTATCTATTTGCAGTTTCTAGATATGGTCGATAGACAGAACAGAGCCAGGTGCGGCCTGATCCCGCAAAATCATGTCTGCAACGACATTTTCGATCTTTTCCTGCACCGTACGACGAAGGGCGCGAGCACCATACTGCTGACTGAAACCTGTTTCCACCAGTTGCGCGACTACCGTCTCAGACACTTGTACCGTGATGCTGTGTTCTTGATTCAGGCGCGCGTTAAGGTCTTGGAGCATAAGTCCCACGACCGAGACGGCTTCCTCTTTTGAGAGCGGATGGAAAAGTACCGTGTCGTCAAAACGGTTGAGGAACTCGGGACTGAAGAGACGTTCCTGTATCAGGTACTGCAGCAACTCGTTTTTTGTAACTTCTGGGTGCTGCTCAATCAGTGCAGTACCCGCATTTGAGGTAGCAATGATGATGTTGTTTTTAAAAGAAACCGTTCGCCCCGTTCGAGTGGAGAGGCGACCTTCATCAAGCACTTGGAGCAATGTGTTCCAAATAACACGATTCGCTTTTTCAAGTTCGTCGAAAAAAACGAGCCCAAATGGTTGTTCTTCTGTCGAGACCGCAAGCCGTTCAATAAACGTGCCCGCGGTTTCCTCGGTTGCAAATTCCGACATATCAAAACGGACCATGGCTCCACTGCCGCCAAAGTAGTGCTTAGCGAGAACTTTTGCCGTGTGCGTTTTTCCACTACCAGTAGGTCCCAAGAACAAAAACGTACCAATTGGCTTTTCTTTGCTCCCAACACCCGTTCGAGCACGGCGAAGTGCCGCCGCTATGTCGTGCACGGCTTCTTCCTGACCTACAATTTCCGTTTTAAGCGCGTCTTCCAAATTAAGCAGGACTTGCTTCTCATCACGCTCAAGCGAGCCAATAGGCACGCCCGTTTGCTGAGACAAAACACGATGTACATCTTGAATGGTTACTGCCGTAGCATTGGCGACCAGGTTCTCAAGCAGATCGATTGATTTTTCCGGCTGCGGCACTTGCTGAATGAGTTCGTTGGTGCGGCGGACAATTTCTTCGAGCGCACCGTCTTCGAATCGAACGTTGCCGTACCGCTCGCGCGCTACGTCCTGAAGAAATTGAAGCGTTGCCTCGTTCGTGAGTGGGGGTATTTCTACACGCTCGAAGTAGCGCATGAGTTCCGCACGCTGTTTCCACGCCGCGTGGTATCCCTCAAATGTGGTAACGGCAATGACCTCCAGCTCTGGAGCCGACAGAAGTGGTGTCAGGTAACTAAATACGCCTTCGTATTTTTCAAGGTCATGAAGAACGAGAATTATGTTCCCGGCTTTTTGCGCTTCTGCAAACATTTTTTGCAGCGTATCAATAGGCGTATCTGCAAGGTGAATTTCGATCACTTCTCGATTTTTCAACTTTGGTGGCACGAGCCCGCGATACACATTTTTTGCAAACTGCGCAACGAGCGTCTCGCGGCCTGAACCCGGTGCGCCCACCAAGAGCACATTGTCTTGATCGTCCCGAGACAACACGCGCGTCATCACTTCAATGGTGTCTTCACGCCCATATAACTTTTTATCCGGACCACGATACAACACATGACCGTAGTGATGGAGGGTCGAGGCGCCGCCATAGGCCCATGACTTTCCAATCGAGCCAATTTTAACGAGAGATTCGTAGGATAAACGAATAGGAATGATAAGAAGAAGTGGCAAAAGCGCGAGCGAGCACACAAGCACGAGGAGGCCGAACACGATGACCGTGAGACGTATGATGAGGCCGAGCACCACAATGATCCCGCCCAATATGAGCCGTTCCCACCATTGATACTTGTTCCCTGCCGAGTCGCGACGCCATCCGGAAAAAAGAGTTTTGCACAACACGTCGATGGAGAAAAAATAAACGACGAAGCGAACGACATTCCACCAGGAGAGGAATCCGGCACGGAAGTAAGACATGAGAACAGTATACGATGCTCATTGACACTACTGGAGGCGGGCGTAGTGTGAATGCGGGAGTACTTACTACGTGGAGAAAGTCATGAAACGAGATGCACGCATCGAGCGACTCATTCAGTCGCCAACGATGAGCTGGCTTGCGTCGATCGGAGCAAATGTCGCGCTCCACCTCGATTGCATTCTTCGCGGAATTCCGGCCCTTTCGGAACTGAGGGATGAACTGCAGTTTTTGTCGGAGATGATGGAAGCGGCTCCGAAGAGACTTCGCGGCCAAACCTGGGCTACCAATGAGTTGCGCATGTTTTGGATGGTACTCAGGGACACGGGGGAGAAGTATGAGCCAAAGATCGCGCAAGATGTGGCAACCATCCTCGAGGAGAAGATTGTTCCACGTTTCAAGCGCGCACTCCGTGATCCGGGGGACCTCGACAATCTCGCGTGGGTCACTGAGTTCTGCCTGCGTCTTTCTCGTGAAGCTGCAGATTATCGAGAACCGATCAAGCGCATCCTGACTACGTAAGTACATTTGAGACCTGAAACCCCGCCACGGCGGGGTTTTTCTTTTAAATACCAGGAGGACCATGAGTACATTTCTCTCTCACAAAATTATTTCGCCATCGCTCAATAATTTCGCGAGCCGCCTCGCGCGACCTGTTTTGCTAAACAGGTGCCCGCACTCGCTTTCGAGTCCTCTCCTGGCGCCACAAAACAAAAAACCGCACGCTTTTGCGTACGGCTTCTTGTTTTGTGTGCCCAGGAGAGGACTCGAACCTCCATGCCCATTACAGGCGCTACCACCTCAAGGTAGTACGTCTACCAATTTCGCCACCTGGGCAGGTGTGGAAGACTATAAACGAAAAACCGCGGAGCGCAAAGCGCTCCGCGGTTTTGTATCAAATTTATGCAGCTGAAGCTTCTGCGGGAGCTGCTTCGACTGGTGCAGCTTCCGCAACCTCTGGAGCAGCAATCGTTTCGTTGCTTTTCGTACCGAGCGGGTACGCATGTCGGAGCTGGCGCTTCACTTCTTTTGCGGCCTTCTCACGAATAAAATAAAGCTTTGCGCGGCGCATTTCTGAGCGGCGTACGATCTCAATAGAGTCGATCGCGGGCGAGTAGAGCGGGAACACCTTTTCAACACCAACACCCGAAAGAGTCGCGCGAACGGTGAACATGGCGCCTGGCTCCGTGCCGTGCTTTACCGCAAGAACGAGTCCTTCAAATGTCTGCTTACGAACGTTCTTAATGGTCTTCTCTTTCTTGTCCGTACCCTTACCCTTCTTGAGCTCAATGATGTTTTGGACGACACGAACAGTATCACCCGGGCGAATGCCGAGCTTTGCGCGTCCTTCCGTGTTGACGGGAGAAATTACCTTATGCATGTCGGGGCACTGTATCATACGCGCTTTTAGAGCGCAAAACCCTTCTTTGTTCCATTCAAAATAGCCACTGCGTCTGGGAATAGGGTAATCGCTGCCATAAGGTCAGGAGGTGGCGGCGCTACGACGGTAACTCGTTCTCCCGCAGGAAGCGGCAAATCAATCTCATAGGCATGCAGTCCGAGGCGGTCAAACCGTAAATCACATACGCGATTGGGGGCATAGAGCTTGTCGCAGACAATCGGATGGTGAATAGCTTTCAAATGCACGCGAATCTGATGCGTCCTCCCTGTTTCTGGATATGCCTTGAGAAGCGCATGGGTGCCGATGTCACTCAGTACTTGGTACCGCGTGATCGCATCTCGTAATATCCCTTTTGCTTTTGGTTGTGCTGAGCGGAGACGGAAATCTTTTCGTGATCGACCGATATCGAAATCTATGACGCCCATCTTCTCCTTCGGTACTCCATAGACAAACGCAAGGTAGATCTTCTTGATGTCTCGTTTTTGAAACGCATTCTTGAGGAACGTGTACGCAGCTTGATTTTTAGCGAGTACCAGTGCTCCTGACGTATCTGCGTCCAAACGGTGCACGACGCCGGGACGTACTAACTCGGTCCCATCGGCGAGGCGCTGCGCTTCGCCGACTTCTTTTGCGTCCGGGTACGTTGCAGCAAACCAGTCTGAAACCGTTTTAGCATTCGTGCGCCCATCGGGGTGCGTCATCACGCCTACGGGCTTATGAATGACGACCATGTCAGCGTCTTCGTAGAGAATCGGGAGGTCCATGGAGCTACCCTACCACCAAGTGAAGTCGAGCACGAACAAGCTTCCTACTTGTTCGTGCGAAGCAAACGCAGGCGGAAAGCTTTGCTTATCACTTTCCTCGTCTTCGTTCTCGGGAAGCGTAGTCTTCGAAAATCGCGTACAATTCTTCTTTTGAAAAATCTGGCCACTTGGTGTCCGTAAATGCGAGCTCGCTGTACGCCGCCTGGTACATAAGAAAGTTAGAAAGTCGCTTCTCCCCACTCGTACGAATAATGAGGTCGGGATCAGGCAAATCGCCGCTCCAGAGTGCCTTGCGTAGACTTTCTTCAGTAACAGTCTCAAGACCCTGCACGAGAAGACTATTTACTGCTGTCACAACTTCTGCGCGACTTCCGTACGAAATACAAAGAGCAAGGGTTCCTTTTTTGTTTTCTTTTGTCTCTTCTTGAAGTTTCGCGGCCGCTTTCTGCAGACTCTCTGGAAAACGAGCCAGGTCGCCAATAAAACGTACTCGAATACCCTCTGTCTTTAATTCATCGAATTCATTTTGAATCGCACGCGAGAATAATTCAATCAAATATGAAACTTCTTCCGCTGCACGGTTCCAATTTTCAGTCGAGAAGGCATAGTAGTAAATAGTTCCCACGCCCGCTTCGAACGCCCAACGAGTTACTTCTTTGAGTTTTGCGAGTCCTGCTCGATGACCCTGCAACGTTGGTACGCCACGCTCTTTTGCCCAACGGCGGTTGCCATCCATGATGATCCCGATAGATGCCGGTACGTTTGGGTTACTCATAGACGATATCGAACGATTTGTACTCGCCTGTCGCCGGGAACCACGACACCGACACACTTTCTACGCTTGCAAGAATCGAGCCGCCGCGCAGTTTCTCAATATAGGCCCGAAGCACGTCACGCGACCCTTCTGCAATCACGCTCACGGTCCCGTCTGTAAGGTTTTTCACTTCTCCCACAAGCTTCAGAGCGCGTGCTTTTCGGCACGCAAAGTCCCGGTACATCACTAACTGTACGCGGCCCGACACCACCGCTTCAATGCGCTCGTTCATGCAATATAAGAACTGAGCATAGCCGAAACTGGTTTCTTGCGCTATCTTCTTATCTACGCGCGGTTAGCTCTGTCGGTGGAGGCCGTCCTCGGCCATGTACGTTTCCTCCGCAGGAGTCATCGTTGCACAAGCGCGGTTAGCTCAGTTGGTAGAGCAACTCATTTACACTGAGAAGGTCGGGGGTTCAAGTCCCTCACCGCGCACAAAACAAAGGAGCCGTACGCGAAAGCGTGCGGCGACTATTGTTTTATAGCAGGGGTGAGGGACTTGAGAGCGCGCGCTTGGCCAAGCCCCTTTCAAAAAGAAAAACGCCTGTGTGTACAGGCGTTTTCAATTTTCGTTATTGATCACTATCGCACCCTGTCCCATGCACCTTCGTAGTTCCAGTAGTTAATTGCGGGCTTCCGCATGTGGTACGACGGGAGCCGTTCAAGCGGCAAATACAGCGTCTTCCGATCGCATGTTGGGTTTGACCCAAAGAGCGCTGCCCGCAGTACGCGACTCGGAATTACGAAATCCCGCTGCGGCAATCCATCGATGGTAACGTGAAAGATGAGTGCAGCAACCTTTTCCAACTTTTTATAGGTCACCACAACTCTTGCATAGAAGCGTTTCGCTCGTTCCGGCTGCGATTTTTTTGTCACCTGGTGTACCGAGCACAAATGCTCGTTCACGAGCAACGTCCTGCGTGACACGTGACCTGAAAAGCGATTCGGGCGCACCGTTTCTACTTTGCACCCTGCTGCACGCGCCTTACGGATAACTGCAGCAAGTACTTTCCGCATAATCCGTTGTGGGGTTTGCATGACACACCTCCTTACTCAAAGAAAAGACCGACTGAACGTAGGTATACCACAAAACACAAAATCAAACGCTCGGCGTTTGATTTTGTGTTTTGTGGGCACGGGGAGAGTCGGTCACGCATAAATCTCTGCTGAGATTTTGCGCGACCCCGCCTCGCGCCGTCGCGCTCCGGCTTTCGACTCTCCGTTTTACC
>DATLDL010000046.1:0-6357 GCA_035525885.1 Minisyncoccota bacterium
GCCATGAATGGCGTTTTTCATTTGGTGCCCCCGGTAGGAATCGAACCTACATTACAAACTCCGCAAGCTTGCGTCCTATCCATTGAACGACGGGGGCAGTGGGTGACTCGCCTCCTGAATCTATAGGTAAATCGATGAAATGGGAAGTGCCGGAGTCTCGAGACGGGTTCTCTAGAATCCGAGCCACGCAGCAACAAGGTCAGGGAGTGTGTGGTGGTGCTCACCTTCGTCTACGCGATCAAGGAAGAGTGCATAGATGCCGTCTGCATCAACGCCATCAAGCGGTATGACCAGATGAGGCGCAAACAAACTTTCTGTTTTTATTGAAAGCACAGGAGGAAATTTCCCTTCGATATCTTCGAGCACTGAAAACGAAGTCATGCGTTCGAATGGATGAAGGTCGTTTCCGATAATGAGCCCGTCGTGCGTCAGCTCAAAACTGTGGGTTGGAGGGTGCTTTGCGGCGCGAAGCGCAATTGCGCCCGTGGCGACTAAAATAAGGAGTGCAAGAAGCACATTGCTAAACAGAATGCTTGCAATGACTCCGGCGGTCGCAAGAATGCCAACCGCCCAATACCAATCGGCAGTTTTCGGCTCATGCTCGTACTCTTTACCTTCCCATGCAAACAAGACTTCGCGAGCCATATATAGAGAAACTATACCATCGTGGAGCAGCTCCTTGACATACAAGTGTGCGAAACATGCGTGGCGGAGGGGGCGAGACCGCGATTACACTTTTCGAAACGTACCGTTTCTGTACACCTTGCGGATTTTTCTGTTCGATCCCTCCAGAAAAATGCTCGCAAGGTTTTCGAATCTCGCACGCCTTGCTCCCAGCAAGGCTCACCCCCGCTTTTCGCGGACTCAAGCGGAGGGGGCGAGATTCGAACTCGCGGTACCTTGCGGTACTCCGGTTTTCAAGACCGGTGCACTAAACCACTATGCGACCCCTCCGTGTGTATTCCCACATTAGGGTATACCATAGTTCGATGCGATATCTAGGGATTGATTATGGAAATAAAAAGATCGGCCTCGCGCTTTCAGATGAGGCGGGAACGATGGGTTTCCCTCACGGAATTTTGCACAATTCGCCGCATGCGCTCGACGAAGTGTGTGCGCTTATTGCAAAAGAAAACGTCGGAGCCGTCGTGATTGGCGACTCGAAAGATTTTTCAGGTGCCGACAACGCGATTGCGAAAGATGCTCGTGCGTTTGGAAAACTTCTCACCGAACGCGCAGGAATGCCCATTTTTTATGAATCTGAAGTTCTCACGAGCGCTGAAGCGCGCCGTACGCAGGTGCGGGAAGAAAAATCCCGTGCACCCAAATCCCGTGCACCCATTGACGACTCCGCTGCCGCCCTTATTCTTACGAGCTATCTTTCACATACGAACCATGGATCCCGTTAGAAGTTCGGCCCGTTTGTTTATCCCGCAAGCTCGAGTTCTATTTTAAAAACCAATTTTTCTGGTAGCATCGCCATATGGAAACTTCTAACGGGATGGATAAACCCCGCATCTCATTTGATGAATTCAGCAAGATTCAGGTCAAGGTTGGCACGGTGCGTACTGCCGAGCGCGTCCCTGAAACCGACAAGCTCTTCCGTCTTACGGTTGATTTTGGCATACAGCCCGCTGCGCTCGCGGCAGTTCCAGCCGAAGCTGCTCCGGAGGCAACGAGTCCTGTCCAAGAGCAGGATGTACGCCAGATCGTTTCTGGTATTGCGGCATACGTGTCCGAACCCTCTTCGCTTATTGGACGCCAACTGGCATTCGTCACCAATCTTGAGCCGCGTACTATTAAAGGACTTGAATCAAACGGCATGCTTTTCGCGGTTGGCGAAGGAGATTCGTTTGCCTTTCTCACACCCAGCAAAGAAGTGCCGCCCGGAACTGCAGCGCACTAAGTACTACGGAAGTTACCTCTAGCGCCAACGACCTGGTGCTGTATTTATCTTGTATACTTTCTATAATGCTCGTTGATCTTCGTCGCACACTCACCGCTGCGTTTGCGCCTCCGCACTATCTGGTGTCGGAAGCTGTTGGGGTTGATCTGTCTGCAAGCGGCATTAAAGTTGCGACCCTTTCTGAAACAGCACACGGCCTCGTGCTCTCGTCATACGCAGATGCCCGGCTTCCTGCGGGTGCATTTGCAGATGGCGATTTTGTCGATCGTGGAGCCGTGGTCAATCTGCTTGGAACACTGCGCAAGCAGCATCATTTGAAAAATGTGCACGCAAGCTTGCCTGAAGCGAAATCGTACGTCTTTGAAACCGCCGCGGCGGGACATACGAAAGACGAATGGCGTACTGCGGTCGAGCCGCATTTGGACGAGCTTATTCCGCTCCCGCCCGCTGAAGCGGCCTTTGACGTGGTGCCGGTGGGGCAGACTACTGACGGAGAAGTGCGTATTACTGGAGTCGGATATGCGCGCCGTGTCGTTGAAAGTACTCTTTCGGTTTTTGATGAGGCGGGGATTAGCGTGCAGTCCTTGGAGGGGGAAATGTTTGCTGCTGCACGCGCGCTTTTGCCGCATGGTGACACCTCAACTACGCTCATCATCGATGTCGGGCGCACCACTACCAAGCTCGCCATCGTTGCGAGCCGCATTCCGCTTTTTGCTACCACTATTGGTATCGGCGGTCATTCGCTAACACTTGCAGTGCAAAAGCACTTTGGAGTTACTGAAGACGAGGCGCGACGCATTAAAGCCGAGCGCGGCATCGTATCTTCGTCAGGTAACGAGGACTACATTGCCGCCATGTTTTCTACGGTATCCGCAATCAAGGATGAGATTGCGATGCGACTGCAGTACTGGCAGGGCAAGGCGGCATTTGCCGGAGCTCATGAGCCGGTTAGTCGCGCCATTCTGGTGGGGGGTAATGCGTCGCTGCGCGGTTTTCCCGAATACCTTGAAGGGATTTTAAAAATCCCCGTTGCTGCCGGAGATGTGTTCACTAATTTGGCGTCACGGAATGTCTGGCTGCCGCCGCTTGAGTACGCAGAATCGCTTGCATACGCAACGTCGATCGGTCTTGCGCTTCGCAATTATGTACTCTGAACTTACCAATCTTCTGCCAGAAGATCGTCTGCGCAATCTGCGCAGGGATTACTTCTTGCGTTTGTTGATGGTTGCGTGCGGCCTTATCACCGCCCTAATTATCATTACGGGGATTTTTTTGATGCCGGCGTACGTATATCTGCATGCCGAAGTCGAGGCCCGTACTATACGTCTTGCGGCTCTTGAATTGAGCTTAAAGTCAGGAGATGAGTCGGCGCTTCAGGCGCGCCTCACCACGCTTTCGAAAGACGCGGCACGGCTTGCGTCTCTAGGGGATGTGCCAGCGGCAAGTAGTGTCATTCGTGCGACGCTTCAGGTTCCTCGTCCGGGTATTGTGCTTGTTGGATTTACAGTGACACCCGCGCAAGCAGGTAAGACGGGCACGCTTTTGGTGACCGGTACTGCAGATACCCGAGACCACTTGCGTGCGTACCAGCTAGCACTTCTTGAGGCATCGTTTGTAAAAGCTGCTGACCTGCCAATTTCCGCATACGCAAAAGACACCGATATCGATTTTACGATTACGGTTACTCTCACCTCGCTATGACCGCTTCTTTTATTAAACTTCTAGTCATGCTTGGCATTTTGGCGGGCACTGCGGTGCTCTATGGCATTTGGTATCACGCGGTTGATAGCGAAAGTGCGCACGTGTCTGAACTTGCGGCACAAATCGATCTAAAAAATGCAACCCAGTTACGCGCGTCAGCACTGCGCGCAACGCTTGACCAGCTCGCAAGTGACGAGGCGCATATTGGAAAATACTTTGTATCGCCAGACACTATCGTTTCGTTTTTGGGGGAACTGCAAGCACATGGCACGGCTGCGGGCGGATTGGTCAAAGTACAATCGGTGTCGACCGCAACCACGAATGGCCACCCCGCATTGCAAATACTGCTTTCAATTTCCGGTTCGTTTCAGGCAGTCATGAAGACGATCGGACGTATTGAGTATGCGCCGTACGATCTCTCAGTAACCTCGCTCTCTCTCAATACCACACTAGATCCACAAGGGGCAGGAAAGACTGCTGCCGCTAAAACATGGAGTGCCAATATGACATTATTTGTAGGATCGACGGCGGCAACCAGCTCAGTGCCTGCTATTCCACCAGCGTTGCGTACGTCAGTGCCAGCAGCAACGACAACACCTTCGCTGCGACCCATATGAACACCTCCGTGACTCAACTTCTGCAAAAATTTGGCTACGGTGAGCAGCCGCAACCTTCGCGCGACTGGTTCGTATTGCTCATCATTTCAGCACTCGTGCTTGCCGTGAGTGCGTTATGGAATGTTTGGCTCTACAACCAGGTATTAGGCGGCGGCACGCTCTCAAATACGGCAACCTCCACACCCGCATCATTTACCCGCGCATCGGTAGAAGCGGTTGAGAGGGTGTTTGAAGCCAGAGCTTCTGAAGAAGTAAAATACGCCTCTGGCGAACACACCTTCACCGACCCGTCGAAATAAGTTAGGGTTAGCCCATCGCCCCCGTAGCACAATGGATCGTGCAGCGGACTTCTAAGCCGTTGATGTAAGTTCGATTCTTACCGGGGGCACACGTGAATCACAAAAGCACGCAGGTGCTTTTGTGATTCACGTGTGAGAGTCGTATTCATGTGCGAGCAGTAGGGCACGTGGCGGAACTGGCATACGCGTACGTCTCAGAAGCGTATCCCGAAAGGGTTGGGAGTTCGACTCTCCCCGTGCCCACAATTTACTGCGCCGTCAAGGCGCAGTTTGCGTTCCAGGTGTCATCGAATCCAGACCCCCTCATTGTTAGGACGGGCTAATCGTCCATGCGCTTATAGATCGGCTTCTCTTTCTTGTTGTAGCAGGAAGTAACGATCTGACCATCTTCTCCAAGGCGTTGGCCATAGAGAATGCGGTCAACGCTTTTCTCGAAATCACGAGCTGAGCTCCTGACGATTTCAACACCGTCATAGAGGTCCTCTAGGCCTAGTGCAAGCTCGCTAATGATTTCGTTTCGCTCTTCCAAACTCACCAAGCGAAGCAATCCAAGCAGTTTATTTTCCATATGTGATTGCATATGAATCTAATAATCGTCGGTGATCAGGCGACGTCGACCGTTAGCTATTGTCTGGGATGGAGTCTTTGGGCGGTAGACTCAGTAACGCGTACTGAAAGGTACGTTACGTAGTCTTGCCAAATCTAATGGACGTTCTAATATGGTGGTGCAACACTTTTGAAATAAGTTGTCGTCATCGAGGGGTGCAACGAACGAAAATAAGAAGAAAAACGAACATTACCCTTCGATTCTCGTGAACTTAGTTCTTTGACAGAGACAACCTGAGTAAGGGGTCTTTGTCATGTTGTTTTAGAAAATAAAAACAATGTTCATGAATAAGAGGTCCTGGTTTGGTACGCTTGAGCGGGTTCGAAATAACATTCCAAGTCTCACCAAAGGGGACTACTGGATTGTAATATTTCTACTCATACCGGTGCTCATTGGGTTAGGAGTTATTAGGATTTCGTTCGCAAAGATTTACAGTGTTGGACTTTTCCCGAACGGAACCTCCACGCCCGAATCAGTCGAGTCAGCTCCTTTCTTAGAGAAGATTACTAATGTATGGCTAGGCGGTGTTATTGGTCCTACTGGGGAGCGAGTTTGTATAACCAACAGAAACAAGGTTTATGTGAATGGTATCGAAGCGGCACTTCCTTACTCACAAGATCCTGAGGTTGGGGCAATGGAGATAGATGTAAACTTCTCGGATTACACTCATCAACAGTTGGTGTACGTTCCTGCAAATGGCTCGGCGTGTGGAAGTTTCACCCTTAAGCAAGGGGTGCCATTTGCTTCAACGACTCTAATTTACAGATATCCTCAGAATATTCCGGTGATGTTAGGACGAACAAGTACAGGACAAATGCAGGGCGTAGCAACTCTTGGAATTGATCCGGGGAACTCCTCGTATGAAATTCACCTTTTGTGGTCAGATGTTGTGATTACGTTTTTGAAAGTATTGGCAGCGTGGTGGCTTGTCGTCATTGCGGTTGCAGAATCGATAGAGGTGTCTATCAAGCTAAGTAATGGATGGCGCAGCGAAAAAAATCGGTCCAACGTATCTAAATAGTTTCGGACGTGAGGACGTTGAAGGAATCAAGCTGCCTTTTTCCAATCGTACTTCGCAATCTTCTGAAGATCAGAAATGCTGTGCCGAATGTTGCTAGATTGGTTACAAAGTTCTGAAAGCCAACCTGTGGGCCCACAAAATAAAAGAACCGAACATATATGTTCGGTTCTTTTATTTTGTGGGCCCACAGGTTGGCTTTCAGAACT
>DATLDL010000047.1:0-5884 GCA_035525885.1 Minisyncoccota bacterium
AACGCGGGTCTTTGATGAGTTCATTGTGCGTCGTCGCAACGTGCGCCTTTTTTGAGAACATGGAGCTGATCGTCTTTGCTACTTCAGAGAAGTGCATCGGCTTACCATGACGCTTAATGGCGAGGTACGCATAGTCGCGAATACCCTTTGTGCGGATTGCAGGAGCAGATACCTTACCCCACTCCGCAAGCGGGTTGCGGCCAATAGATTTTGAAAGAGAGAGCCAGCGCTTCAATACTTCCTCATTGCGGTAGGCATCGTTCACATCCTTCAGCTCATCAAGGAATTTATCGAGAAAGGCGCTTTCTATGAGCACATCGGAATCACCGAGTGAGGTGTAGAGCTTTGAAAGCGCTTCATGGACGCGCTTCGAAGTATCATGGTCAACGTGCCAGCGTGCATAGAAGTCGTCGGTTTCGCGTTCACGGAAAAATGCCGAGCCAACTACCAACAGGAAGCGGAAACGGTTACGTGTCTTTTCATCACTTCCAAGACCTGCAAGAAGCTCTTCTTCAGGGAGAATGCCGCCGAGACGCACCATGTGTTCGCGCAGTTCTTCAAAGGCAGCTTCCGCGTCAATAAAGGCAGGAGCATTACGAACCGCATCAAGACCAGCGGCTTCGATTTGGCGGACACGCTCACGGGTAATACCGGAACGGTCACCAATGGCTTCTAAAGTCTCACGGACGGGCGAGGAACTAAGTCCGAAACGGCGAACAAGCACGTCGCGGGCGCGCTCAGGTACGGCGGAGAGCAGCTGCTTCACGAGCGCGTTTGCATCAAATTTGAAGGCGGCGACTTTGTTCGCCCGACCGCTTACCTGCTTGGTTTTCTTTGCCATAAATAAATGTGTTGTAATTTATACCAAATGCCCAATAAATAGTCAATACAGCCCTGCTTTTTACCCCCCGAGGACGAGGTTAATGATCTTCCCCGGCACATAAATAACTCGGCTCGGAGCCTGCCCATTCAGAGCAGTCATTACCGCCGGCAATTTCTGCGCTGCCGAGAGAGCCGTGGCCTCAGCCGCCTCGGGCGCAAGGGTTACTGAACCCCGTCTCTTTCCCCCCACTTGCACTACTACCTCAACAGCGTTTTTCTGAAGCAGTGCCTGGTCGTAGGAAGGCCATGATGCCTGGTGCACGCTTCCCGAACCGCCAAGCTTCTCCCACAATGACTCAGCGAGGTGCGGAGCAAAGGGTGCCAGCATGATCACAAAATCACTCATGGCAGAAACTGATACGGTTGCGGCGCCCTCGAGCTCATTCAACAACATCATGAGCGCCGCGACTCCAGTATTGAACTTAAATCGATCGCCATCTTCAGCGACTTTCACGCTTGCACGTGCCAATGCGCTTTGCATGGCCGGCGGAGTCTCCTTAGTTTTCTTTGCTTTGTGTACTAACCGCACTACGCGATCCAAAAACTTACGCATCGAAGCTACTCCGTCCAAATTCCACGGATAGCTGCCCGGCTCATTGTACGGGCCGATGAATGCAAGATAGATACGCACCGCATCTGCACCGAACTCTGTTACGAATTCGTCTGGATTAAGGACATTGCCTTTTGACTTGGACATCTTCTGTCCGTCGGGACCCATGATAAGTCCTCGATTGAAGCGTTCAGTGAACGGTTCGTCGACCGGCACAAGCGCAAGGTCATAGAGCGCTTTCGTGAAAAAACGTGCATAGAGTAAGTGCATGGTCGTGTGCTCGCTGCCGCCTGAATACCGATTGACCGGCAGCCATTTTTTCATGAGCGTCTGATCAGAAAAATCATGATCATCTTTTGAATCCAGATAGCGAGTGAAGTACCAAGAAGAATCAACGAAGGTATCGAGCGTGTCGTATTCGGGTGTCCACCCTTCACCAAAGATCGCAGTCACACGTTCTTTGAGTTCTTTCGAAGAAGCGAGTGGCGCTTCTCCAGTCGGGCGAAAATCAACGTCGGTTGGCAAGAGCCACGGAAGATGTTCTGAAGGGATTTGCTGCGGCTTCCCTTCCGGGTCATACACGATAGGAATCGGGCAGCCCCAATACCGCTGGCGTGAGACGAGCCAGTCACGCAGACGGTATTGGGTCGTGCGCGTCCCCCCGATTGCCTCTACCATTTCCCATTTTGCTTCCTCACTAGCGCGACCACTGAATTCACCCGACCGCGCCAAAATACCCGTGCCCGTATAGCACGCAGCTCCCATGAAGCGCGCAAGCGCACGCTGGTGCTGGTCATCGTGGATTTCTTTGACCGCCTGCTCTTTGGAAACCCACTCAACGGTAAATTTACCGTGCTCATCGGCTTCGAGTGCTTGTGCATTCTGCGTATCGCCGGTAAGGCGGAAATGGAGCAGCGTTGTGTGCGCAAGCGTTGCTTGGTTCTTTGAGAATGCGAAATATGAATGGTGCACCATCTCTTCCGCACGCTCAACAAACTCCAGATCGGTATACCCCGTTTCTTCGATAATCTCGCGGCGTGCAGTTTCCGCCGGATCTTCTCCCTCTTTGACCGTGCCGCCCACAAGCAGACGGCCTCCTAATTCTGGCTTCCAGTTAATCGTGAGTACCTGATTGCCCTTCTGCACCACAGCGACAATCTTTTGCTTGTGGACCGGGTCTTTTTGTTCATCGCCCGTAACGGGATCAATGACGTAGGTTATGGGAAGAGAGAATTTCTTTGCGAATTCAAAATCACGCTCATCATGCGCAGGCACTGCCATGACCGCGCCTGTGCCATAGGAACCAAGGACGTAGTCCGTAATAAATATAGGAATCTCCGTTTTCGTAGCTGGATTCACGGCTGAAATACCTTCTATTTTTACACCAGTCTTTTCCTTGTGCTCGCTTCGCTCGCGTTCTGTTTTTTTAGCCGTGCGCGCAAGATACTCTTGGACGGTGTGCTGGGTAGCCGAGAGCGCAAGCGAGTGTTCGGGCGCTATGACCAGATATGTTGCACCAAAGATGGTATCGGGACGCGTCGTAAAGACTTCTATATCTTTTTCTTCCCCGCTGTTTGCCGCTGTTGATATTTTAAATTTTATTTTTGCACCTTCGCTCTTACCGATCCATGCGCGCTGGGCTTCTTTTATCTCTTCGCGCCATGAAAGCGCGTCGAGTCCCGAGAGCAGACGGTCGGCATACTCCGTAATTTTAAGGAACCATTGGGTCAACTGCTTCTCTTCAACGGCTGTACCGCACCGCTCACAACAGCCGTCAACCACTTGTTCATTTGCGAGCACGGTCTGGTCCTTGGGACACCACTTAACGGACGCTTTGCGACGCTCAGCGAGATTGTGTTCGAACAACTTGGCAAACAACCACTGCGTCCATTTGTAATAGGAGGGATCACAGGCGATGACTTCCTTTGACCAGTCGAAAGATGCTCCCATGCTTTGAAGCTGGGTACGCATGCGGTCAATATTTTTGAGCGTCCATTCTTTGGGGTCGAGGCCGTGCTTGAGAGCGGCATTTTCCGCGGGTAGACCGAAGGCGTCAAAGCCGATCGGAAATAGGACGTTCTTGCCGCGCGCGCGGAGCATGCGCGCATAGATGTCGGTGACAGCAAACGCGTACCAGTGGCCGATATGGAGATCTCCCGATGGGTATGGGAATTCGACGAGCAGATAGTACGGGTCTTTCGATTCGTCCGAGAGATCGGTCTCATGCAGATTAAGCGCTGCCCATTTCCCCTGAGCATCCGCTTCTATCTGCTGATGGTCGTACTCACGAGCCATGATTTAGCGTACGGCCTTTGTCGGAGGATAGAGAGTCGGATCTATCGTTCTATCAAAACAGACTTCGCCTGCACCATGTTTCCAATTGTCATTCAGGTTACCGGCATCGATCGGGCGTGCAGCATACAGATCTGCTTGCGAACCGGCGCTGCTGCTTTCTCTGTTGAAGACGGCGCACACCTTGAATGAGGATGTGCCGGTCTTGCTGTAGCCATAAGGCATCCCTGACTGAGGATCAGTTAGTCTGAGCGGTCCTGAAAACGAGTCGACGAGATCGGCGAGCGAATTTGGCAATGCCTCTTTTCGTTGCCAGTACGTCAAGATTTGCCACTGCACATTTTGCAAATCGTTCTGTTTCTGATCATCGAAACGCATGAGGCGAATATCCGTCGGAGAGCCGACAATAAAGAATCCGGCAATGACCGTGAGAATGGCGAGTACGCCGAATGCGTAACCCACGGTCGTTGCGCGTGCCGGATAGGTTCTCCAATAGCCCTTGAGGTCTGCATAAAAATGCATGAATCCGGCCGCAGCGACCAAGAGCACCGTGAGCACCTTCAGAGAGAAGCGGACTGTGAGCTCGCCACCCAAGAAGGTGTTGATGAGCGTAATGAGGTCAATGGCAACCGTCGCTGCCGCAATGAAGATAGTTAGGATGAGTGCCCAGCGGCGAACCCAAATTTCTGCCTTACCCGCATCTGCATCTATGTCTTTGCGGATCAAGCGCAGAAGAACGACCGTGAGCGGTCCGAGCACGATGAGACTTGCCATGGCATACCGTATGCTGCTGCCGTACGGATCAATGTACGGAGTGGTGACGATATCTGGAAATGCGCGATCAATGTATTCGAAAAGGAGGATAAGGAATGAAACGACGCTCCAGTACAGCGATACCATCGCACCCGCCCACATAAAGAAATCCTTCGCAGTTACTTTTCCCGAGGTAGTTTGCATAGGTCGTGGATTATACCACGAATATAAAGAGTTATCCGTGGAGAAAGACCATCACATCGCCGTCTTTGACGATATACTCCTTCCCTTCCGTACGCACTTTTGCAGCTTCACGCGCCGCGGCATAGGAGCCGGCAGCAAGCAGATCGTTTGACGCAACTACTTCTGCACGGATGAATTTATCCCGGAAGTCCGTATGGATAGCGGCACCTGCGTCTGGGGCGGTACCTCCTTTGGTAATGGTCCACGCACGACTCTCTTTTTCACCCGTCGTGAAAAAAGTAATGAGATTCAATGTCTCGTATGCGCCACGAATAAGATCCGCAAGGCCATTTTCGTGTACACCAAGCTCCTGGCGAAAACTCGCCAGATCTTCTGCTGCCACATCGTTCAGCTCGCGTTCGGTTGCAGCATCTACCATGACCGAGCGAGAGCCGAGTTTTAGAACTGCGTCGTAGGCGCGCCCGGCGCGCCCATCCGCAAGTTCGTCGAGGTTATGCCCGCCACTCTTCCGGTTGAATGCGTAGAGAATTGGCTTCAAAGTGAGTAAATTCAAATGCTCGATGAGCGCTCGTTCCTCCTGCGTAAGACCGACTGAGCGCGCTAACTTTCCTGACGCGAGCGCTTGCTCTACTTTTACCAATACCGCGTCTTCCGCCACAGCTTTCTTATCGCCCGCTTTGATGTCGCGTCCTATTTTCTCACGACGCTTTTTTACCTGATCAGTATCTGAAAACGTAAGTTCAAGGTTGATCACCTCAATATCGCGCGCTGGTTCAATGTCCCCCGAATCCACATGCACCACATCTGGGTCGTCAAAAAAACGCACCACTTCCAGAATGGCGTCGACCTCTTTGATGTGAGAAAGAAACTGGTTCCCAAGACCCTCACCTTCGGCAGCGCCTTTGACTAGGCCGGCGATATCGACGAATTCAATTGCTGCCGGAATGGTTTTTTCGCTTTTTGAAAGCGCTGCGAGCGCCGTGAGACGGTCATCCGGTACACCAACTACACCAACAGAAGGGTCGATCGTGCAGAACGGATAATTTTCTGCAGGAACGCTTTGTTTGGTGAGCGCATTAAAAAGCGTGGACTTCCCCACGTTTGGCAGGCCCACAATGCCGATACTTAAACTCATGGCGAAACTATACAATAAATGGCTTTATCTGGCCATTTACTCATACACCCGCTTGCCTTGACGAATTT
>DATLDL010000048.1:0-4482 GCA_035525885.1 Minisyncoccota bacterium
TGCGGAAGCAGGAAACATTTCCTGTCGAACAAACTGCGAATTTTATTCAGATCGCTGCCACACTCCTACTCATTAAATCCAAATCACTCATTCCTGACCTAACTCTGACCGAGGAAGAGCAGGGCGATGTCGAGGACTTGAAGCGTCGCCTAGCAGCATACGAGCGCGTGCGTGAAGCTGCGCGGGAGCTTTCACGAGTATTTGGTAAAAAGGTGATGCTCTCGGCAGGGGAGAAGAAGCCGGAAGTTATGTTTGCCCCTGCACGAGATTTAAATACTGAAGCCCTTACTGAAGCTCTTGCACGAGTACTTGCTGCGCGCGAATCGGTGGAAGAGTTGCCTGAAGCGCGCGTAAAGCCAATGGTCACGATAGAAGAGATGATGGACCAGCTTGCTAAGCGCGTGCAGTCCGCGCTTACACTTTCTTTCAAAGATTTTGCCGGTTCTGCGAGAGAGAAGGTAGAAGTGATTGTTTCATTCCTAGCTCTTCTCGAACTCGTTAAACAAGGTGCTGTCGCTGCCGATCAGCACGAAAATTATGGCGACATTCGCATCTCACACATGGGAACGGGAGTGCCGCGTTACTAAACACATATGGCTGAAGGACATCGTGAATCTTTTTGGAAAAAAGCGGGCGAAGCTTCTGATTTCAACGCGGAATGGAAGGAAAAGGTTCTGAACTATATTGGTAAGACGCTTCGCAGGCAGCATATCCCGATTGGAGACGTGGTGCTTGATATTGGATCTGGCATTAACCCTGTATCTCGATTTATTACTCCCGAATCAAGCAAGGTTATTTACGTGGACTTTAATGCTCCCGAATCAACCAAAAGCGTGCATACCCATATCAATAGAGATATACACGATTTGCTTGATGAACACGCATTTTCTGCAAAGCGCGCACTCGTGCAATCGGCACAACTGTTAGAAATTGATCCAAGAAATGAATCGAGAGAACAGGTGGATACCGTGTTTGTGTCAGATATTTTGAACTACGTACCTGCGCAGCAACTGCTCGGTAAAGCATATGAGTACTTGAAGCAGGGTGGGGTACTGATTGTGCTCAATCAACCCGGACGAACGTTTGAATACGCGACTCACACCCTCCACCCTGAAGGGGCTTCAGACAATGCTGCGCTTGGAGAATTTCTGACTGATTCACTTCATATGACCTCGCTCTATAGTGAAGTTACCAAAGAAGGATATTTCATTGGCGCATACCAGAAGATCGCCTAAGTGAATCAAAAACACGGCGACATTCGTATTTCACATACTGGAACAGGCCTCCCAAAATATTAACGAAACTTGTAACCCTCTTTGAGGAGTTGTAGAGTGCATAAAACCGTGTTCTTGCGACGGTTTTAGAGACGCTCTTTCACATTATCGGGAGACAGCAATGCACGAGGTCACGCAACACTTGTACCAACTTGCAGCTGGTTGGCTGCTTTCATTGTTGTGCTTGGTGTTTGCGGGACTGCTCTGGTACTACCCGTCGACACAGAGTTCTTACTGGAGCATGTTGCTCGTTTCGTTCGGGATCTTGCCTATGCTCTACGTATCATTCGAGGTTTATTTGACGTGGCAGATATTCCGGGCGAGTCGTGTATTGCAGAAAGACCTGGACGTATCGCGCGAAGGCACGCAACTGGATCCTCTGTGGGATGTGAAGGACTATTACTTCAAGGAGTGGTACGCAGATACTTTCTTTTCTGGTTGTAACAATTCTTGGAGACGAGCTGGATATGTTCACGGCCTTATGAACGAGGCGCTGAATCTAAATGAGACTTTCGGGCGTCCAAGCAATTTCGACTCCCTTTAGAATTCAAGACCCCACTGCAAAACCTAGGTTTTGCAGTGGGGTCTTATCGTTTATAATGGCCTGAATGCTTACGCCTCCCGCTGCACTCTTGGCTTTACTCTTTACGCATGGAGAGCCCATGCCCAAAAAGGATGCAGCTAAAATCCTGGGCGCCAAACCGGAGGACCTCAAAAAGGCTGTAGATGTACTCCACGAATCCTTGACTCAAACTGGGTTATCGGTCATAGAAACCGATGAAGACCTTGAGCTCCGTACGGCTCCAGAAGCGGCCGAAATCGTTAAAAAGCTACGAGAGAGCGAGCTTTCCAAAGATCTCGGAAAAGCGGGGCTTGAAACGCTTGCCGCGATCGCATACCGCGCCGGTTCAACGCGCGGCGAGATTGATTGGATCCGCGGTGTGAATTCTTCCACATCACTTCGTACACTTCTTATCCGTGGTCTCATAGAAGGGAATGAGGATCCGGCTGACAAGCGCCGCATTCGCTATTCAATAACTACCGAAGCGCTCGCGCATTTGGGCGTCTCAAAAATTGAAAATCTTCCGCGCTTTGAAGAACTATCAAAAGAAGCGGAGCAGGTGGTTGCCGAGAACCTGGCTGCTGCAGTAAGCGAGGCGGGTAGTGAACCGGCATCATAAACATGGATACTTCTGAACTCCAGGTACTTGCTCGTCACGGCCGCTTTATGCGAGAAGCAGGTATTGCGCTCCTCCTTTCTTCGGTCGTACTTATTCTTTTCTTGTTTGTACCCATGGCGCCCAAATCAGAAAGCGCGCCGGCCCCCGTCGTAACGACTACTCCTGTACCTGATGCGTACGCACAAGTACCCATTGCTGCTAAAGCGGCTGTGGTCTACGACCTCACCACTAAGCAAGTACTGTTTGGTAAAAATGCAGACGCACAACTACCACTCGCTTCGCTCACTAAACTGCTGACCGTGTATGCCGCGCTTACGCAAATGGCGCCCTCAACGCCTATCACTATTTCTGAAACTGCAGCCGCATATGAAGCACCGCACTTGTTCCATGCTGGAGAAGTACTGACGCTTGCCGATCTTGCCCGGCTCACCCTGACCGCATCACTGAATGACGGCGCGAGCGCGATAGCAGAAGTGACTGCGCAGCGCGAGCGGGTGTCAACGCAAGACATGCTCGCGAACGCGGCATCTGCGCTCGGTCTGGTACAAACCTATGCTGTAAACGGAAGCGGTCTTGATGAAAGCACGTCGGTTTCCGGCGGCTATGGCTCTGCCCGCGATCTGGCCGTACTTGCCGGTGCACTTGTTGAAAAAGCTCCAGACATTGCGCGTGCGACTACCGAAGAAACCGCTACTGCAGTAAGTGAAGGCGGCACACGTCATACCGTCAAAAATACAAACCCAACGGTCATTAATACGGCACGCCTCTTACTTTCAAAAACTGGCTTTACCGATATAGCTGGCGGAAATTTGGCAATCGTCTTTGATGCAGGTATAGGTCACCCCATTGCGGTGGTGGTGCTTGGATCAGATCAAACGGCACGCTTTACGGATGCAAATGCACTCGTAGCGGCAACCCTCGCGCACTTTTCGGGCATGGCCTCTCTATGATCAGTCTAGCGGCACAAGTGTTCATCCCTTCTGCAGTCGCCTTTGCACTCGGGATCGTATTTGCACCGCTTCTGGCGGGCGTTTTGTATCAAAAGAAAGCATGGAAGAAAAAAGCGGGGAAGGGAAATGGTATCGGCGGCGGTGGTACGCCCATTTTTGATGAACTTCATAAAGAACGGGAAGTCTCGACACCGCGCATGGGCGGCATTCTGATTTGGGCATCCGTGCTTGCAACCGCATTTGGTCTCTGGCTTTTGGCACGCACGGTCGGAGGCGTCTTTCTTGACCTCAACTTTATCGATCGCAGCGAAACGTGGCTCCCACTATTTGCACTTTTTGTGGGTGCTATTGCAGGCCTCATCGATGATCTGCTTGAGATTAGTGTGGGAGCTGGCGGCCTTTCACTTGCGACTCGACTTTGCATTGTGGGCATCATGGGCCTGGTCGCTGGCTGGTGGTTTTATGTAAAACTTGGCGTTACGAGTATCGGCAATCCGTTTGGCCTGCCTATTGAGGTTGGAGTGTTGCTGATTCCATTTTTTGCACTTGTTACGCTTGCTATTTATGCGGGCGGAACCATCGACGGCATTGATGGGCTTGCAGGCGGCGTGTTTGCCATTATTTTCATGACGTACGCAGGCATCGCCTTTGGTGAAGATCAGATTGCGCTTGCGACGTTCGCCGCCACGTGCGCGGGCGGAATTCTCGCTTTCCTCTGGTTCAACATTCCTCCCGCTCGTTTCTACATGTCGGAGACCGGCAGCATGGCGCTTACGCTTGCGCTCGCAATGACCGCGTTCGCATCAGACGCGCTTACGAGGGGAGTTGGTGTATCCGTACTTCCTTTGGTTGCGCTCCCGCTCACCGCCACCGTTCTCACAACGCTGCTTCAGGTAACGTGGAAAAAGATATTCCATACTAAATTATTTCGCGTGGCGCCCATCCACCACCACTTCGAGGCGCTTGGCTGGCCGCCGTACAAAGTCACCATGCGCTATTGGGTTATTACCATCATTGCGGGCGTACTCGGTCTCTCGATAGCACTCATTGCCGCGCAATAACGATCATGCAAGAAGA
>DATLDL010000039.1:0-36489 GCA_035525885.1 Minisyncoccota bacterium
TCCGGAGCAAATCGCGCACGCAGTGAGGGATATTCTGGCTCGACCAGAAAAAGTGAAACACGTAACGG
The DNA here is from genome assembly GCA_035525885.1 of Minisyncoccota bacterium. GTDB lineage: Bacteria > Patescibacteriota > Minisyncoccia > Phycocordibacterales > Phycocordibacteraceae > C7867-001. The sequence continues at coordinate 69 of DATLDL010000039.1, forward strand.
AAGAAGCGGAGCGTCTCGTGCGTCAAAAGTACGACTGGCGGACGGTAGCAACCGCTATGCGGCACCTATTCGACCAGGCGTTTCAAAACAGCTAGAATGTCTATATGAAGCTCGTGCTTGCCACACCCCTCTATCCGCCCGAAATTGGGGGTCCAGCTACGTATGCAAAAGTCCTTGAAGAAGGGCTTCCGAAGCGGGGGATCGAAGTTGAGTTGGTGAAGTTTTCAGATGTCCGGCACTTGAGCAAGTTTTTCCGCCATCTCGTGTATACGTACCGCGTCTGGAGTAAGGCGCGCCATGCGGACATGGTGTTTGTGCAAGACACCGTAAGCTGCGGCTTGCCGGCGCTTATTGCGGCACGCCTTGCGCGCGTGCCGCTCGTGGTGCGCGTTCCCGGCGACTACGCCTGGGAGCAGGGCAGACAACGATTTGGCGTTACCGATACCATCGACTTATTTCAGGAGCAGCGATACGGCGTACGGGTGAGTCTGCTGCGTCTCGTGCAGCGTACGGTCGTGCGGCACGCGGATCGCGTCGTGGTGCCAAGCCGATACTTCGCGTATCTGGTGTCAGGATGGGGTGTTGCACCCACCAAGCTCCATGTCATCTATAACGGCATCAAGCTGCCGCTCCCAAACCCACAAGTACCGCAGCATGCGCCAGTGCCAAGCATCGTGTCTGCAGGACGTCTCGTCGAGTGGAAGGGTATCCAAGGTCTCATCGGGCTTCTAAAACTTCTTCCCGAATGGCACTTGATCGTGGTGGGAGAAGGTCCGATGCGCTCCTCGCTTCAAAAGCAGGCGCAAGAGACGGGCGTCGCCGACCGCGTCCGCTTCACCGGTTCACTGGCACCTGAGCTCCTCATCGGCTGGTATCAGGCGGCAACGGCATTCGTCCTCAACACGTCATTTGAAAGCTTCTCATTCCAGATTGCCGAGGCCATGGCGGCAGGCATTCCTATCATTGCGACGGAGATCGGCAGCATTCCTGAACTTATTGAGGATCGCAAGGAGGGTGTACTCGTTCGCCCTAACGACTTGAAGGCACTCAAAGAGGCGGTTGAAAGCGTACGTGCACAACCTGAACTCTGGCAGCGGCGCGTCCTTGCCGCAAAAGAAAAAGCCGAGATGTTCTCCATTGATCGGACGCTCGACACCCTTGTTCCGGTGCTTCAAGAGCTCATCTCGCCCATGCCGAAAAAAGTAACGGTGGCCGCTCGTCCGCTCCCATGAGAGCGCTGTTCATTTCAAACGACCCTCTTTTGTTTGATGCAGCAAGTACGGTGCGTACTCGCATGCGCGCCTATGCGCGCGCGATTGGCGAGCTCCATATTGTTTCACTAGCGCCACGAGGCAGTGGCGAAGCGCATGAAGAAGCGCTGCATCTCTATCCCGTTCATGGCTCGAGACTTTTTAGGACAGCCATACTCGCAGCGCGTGCGCGTGCACTCATTGAGAGCAAGCATATTGAGATTGTGTCGGCGCAGGATCCGTTTGAGCATGGGCGCGCAGCGCTCCGCGCAGTACAAGGCACAGCAGCAAAGCTTCATGTGCAAGTGCACACGGATTTCCTTTCCCCTTGGTTCACGCGGGGAGGCAATTGGCGCGCGCCGCAGGTGCGCATGCCATTTTTAAATCGTTTTCGCCGGCGTATGGCGGACGGGGTGTTACCACAAGCGCACGGCATTCGCGTCGTATCAGAGCGCGTGAAGCAATCGTTGGTTGCGCGCTACGGCAGTCGCATTCCTGAACCGTCGGTTATTCCCATCGCGGTTGATGCGACAGTACCCGAGCCAGTAGCATTGCCGCCTCGACCGTTCACGTTCACGCTCATCACTGTTGCGCGACTCGAGCCGGAAAAACGTATTGAAGATATTTTGGCAGCGCTTACATTGGTAGCGCCGCACTATCCCGTTGCAGGCCTTGTCATCGTCGGCGAGGGGCGCGAACGAAGACAGCTCGAACGCCTGGCTCGATCTTTTGGAATCCGAGACAAGGTCGTATTCCTCGGTGCACGAAGCGATGCGTGGGGACTTATGCGCAGTGCCCAGGCCTTCATACAAGCTAGCGCGTATGAAGGATATAGTCGTACTCTTATGGAAGCCGCGCTCGCGAAAATTCCCATTATCACGACCGATGTAGGTATCGTCGGCGAAGTATTTACGGGGTATGAAGATGTGCTTGCGGCGCCTGTAGCAGATCCAACGGCGCTTTCGTACCACATCGTCGGTCTCATTGAAGACATGGAGGTCCGGCTCTCGCTTCCTATGCATGCTGAGGCGAAGGCACGCGCGCATCTGGCTACGCAGGGCGATGTGCCGGCGCGCATCGCGGCGGATTTGCAAAAAGCGATCGGATAACCCGAGCTGGGCTGAACCGGATAACTCGTATGACGAAACGCATCGTTACGATCGGCGGCGGCACAGGGACCTTCGTGGTCCTTTCAGGACTCCGACGCATCGACGGCGTCTCGCTCACGGCCATCGTTTCGTCTGCAGATGATGGGGGATCGACGGGGCGACTCCGCGATGCGTACGGCATTCTCCCGCCAGGCGACGCGCGGCAGGCCCTCGTCGCGCTTGCAGAAGAAGACACTATTTTGCGCGAGCTGTTCGCATACCGTTTTTCAAAAGGCGACGTCGCTGGACATAATTTAGGTAATTTATTCATTACCGCTCTCTCGGGGCTTCTTGGTTCTGACACTGCGGCCATTCAAGAAGCATCACGCATTTTACGCATCAAAGGCCAGGTGCTTTCTGCATCAGAACGTCCCGCCTCGCTTGTCGCCCATCTGGCTGATGGCACGCTCGTGATCGGCGAGCATTTCATTGATAAGCGGGTACTGGATCGTCCGCGCATTACCAACCTTACCTGCGCCGAACCCGTACTTTTTGCAACCGCCGCACGCCGCGCTATCGGCGAAGCTGATCTGGTGGTGCTTGGTCCCGGCGATTTATACACATCAACGATTGCCGCGCTTCTGCCGAACGGCGCTCAAGCTGCACTGGCGAAGACTGAAGGGAAAATCGCCTATGTCATGAATCTGTTCACCAAAGCGGGTCAAACAAGCGGATATGCCGCCTCGGACCATCTGCGTGAGGTGGAGCGATATATGGGCCGGCCAGTGGATATGATCATATTGAACGCTGATGGGTTTACCACCGATGCGCTTGCGCAATATGAAAGCGAGGGGGAGTATCCGGTCGTAGACGATTTGGGCAGTGATCCACGCGTCGTGCGCGCCAACCTTGCATCGGTAGCGGTGGTGCCGCCGCTCCCTGAAGACCCAGTGCCGCGCTCCCTGATTCGCCATGACACGCTCGCACTCGCTCGCGCACTGGAGCGCTACCTCTTTTCGCTCCCCGACTGACTCGTGTCCTCCCGTGCCGTCGGGTATACTGTGGCCATCACTCGTTCATGATGTCCCGCGTCGCCACGCTGTATTACGCGATTGAAAAACGCTATCCGCGGCTTACCAAGATCGCGCGGTACTTAGTGTCCGGGGGCACTGCCGCCACCGTTGATCTCGTCTTGCTCTACGCGTTTACGGAGTGGGCCGACCTTTGGTACCTGCTTTCTTCCGTTCTCGCTTTCATCATTGCGTTTGGTGTGAGTTTCGTACTTCAAAAATTTTGGACGTTCCAGGATCATGACAAAGAGAATATGCATGTGCAGGCCGGCGTGTATCTGGCTGTCGCGGTTATGAACCTCACTCTCAATACCTTCCTCGTCTTTTTCTTCGTCCAGCATTTCGGATTCCATTATCTGTTCGCGCAGATCTTCACGAGCGCGCTCATTGCCGTTGAAAGCTTTTTTGTCTACCAGCGCTTCATCTTTAGAACACCCACCACTGCATGAGGGTTCGACTTTTCCCGCTCCTCATACTGATCGGCATACTGTTCGTAGCGTTGCGATTGCCAGGACTGGATCTGCCGTATCACCAGGATGAGTGGAAAAATGTTGCGGCCGCAGCAGATCCTGCGTCAGGCGCGTACTGGGCACACCCGCCTCTTTTCCAGGTCCTTTTTCGTGCCGGGAGTGCGATCACCGGACCAGATGCTTTTCGACTCCTCCCGCTTCTCTTTTCGCTCGGGTGTTTTGCGTTGCTCTATCTCGTCGTGAAAGCGCGAGCAGGAACACGTGCCGCGCTTTTCTCGCTCCTTTTCTTTGCGCTCTGTTTTTATAACGTGCTCGGTTCTCTCATGCCTGACGTTGATGGCGCCATAATTCCTTTTTTCTTTCTATTGTCTGTCTATTACTACGACCGCTACATGCATGCGCCGGATCCTCGCAAGAACCGATTTCTTGCGCTCCTCCTCCTGTCGCTCATGCTCGGTTTCTTGGTGAAGCTTAATTTTGTACTTGTCATTGGAACGCTCCTGCTCGATTATCTCTGGAATCAGCGCCACTCACTCACACGCAAGCGACTGACTATGTTTGTGGGTGGAGGAATTGCCTTTGGCGGTGCCTATGTCGCGCTCTTGTATGTCATTCAGGCCATCTATCCGTCTTTTACGATTGCTGCAATGATCGGGCACGCCGATCAGTTTGCTCCCGGGCAAGAGCGACAGTATCTGCAGATTGCAGTACAGAGCATCAAGGCCGTCTACTATCTCTCGCCGCTCCTCATTCTCCCGCTTCTCCTTGTATCGAAGCGCGTCGCGGCGCAGGTAACACCCTTTCTCATCTATCTCGTTTCAGGCCTTTTCTTTTATCTCGTGCTCTTTGATTTTTCTCGCGGCGCGCTCGACAAGTATTTAATGTTTCTCATCGTACCGCTCTGCGTCGTCGTCGGGACGTTATTCGCGGACGTGTTTGCGCAACGAGAAGTGCAGGAGGGTGGCGTGTGGAAGGGAATCCGCGGCGCAGTGGGTCTTGGAGGCGCACTTTCAATGGCATTAATTGCGTTGAATTTCATACCGCACGAGGTGGCAGCGCTCTATCCCAAAACGGAGTGGTTCGCGCGCATCGTGCACGGGCAGTGGAATGTACTGACGCCGCTTACCGGCGGCTCGGGCCCGCTCGGTTTCTACGTGTCGTTCCTGTTCATTGCCGTCTCGTATGGTGGTGCAGCACTCATTCTTATTGCTGCGAACATACGACCCGAGTGGCAACGAAGCGCCCTCAGCATGTTGTTTGTGATCGCCATTGCCTATAACGGCATCTTTCTCGAAGAGCTTATGTGGGGACGCATCAACGGCAATGCGCGCGCGGTAGTGCGAGATACTGTGGCATATGTTGCGCAGGATGCGTCTATCAAAAAAGTACTGACCTATAACGACAGCGGTGCCGGTCTGCTTGAGGGGGCAGGTAAGTACGGCGGGCGCTTTTACGCCACGCCCTCTTTCGAAGAAGGGCATAAAGAGAAGTTTGCGGCCTTTGAAGGCGCGTATATGGTCGTCGACATTCCACATCTCTATGAAAATGGCTTTTACGCACAGTTCTTTGCCAACTGCACCGTGCTCCATGAGACCGTATCTGGTCGAATAACAGGACGCGTGTATGATTGCAGGAACGCGAAAGCGCTTCTCACGCAATGACTACCGCATCGCACCATCCGTTCTGGAAGCGCTACTACTATAGCTATCTCGAGTCGTTTCTCGGCTTTTTGGTTCCCGTCGGATCGCAGGTCTATACCGTCGAGCCATCAACAACTGCACCGCACCGAGCTATGTTCCCGACCTCTCAGTATGAATATATCGTTGCTTCAGACGTACTTGGAAATACACCTGATATTGTCGAATTTCTGCAGAGTGCACGTCGCGCACTTACTGACGACGGCAGAGTAGTACTCACGCAATACAGCGCGCTCTGGGAGCCCATCCTGCGTCTTGCCACCACGCTCGGTTGGCGTCGAGCCGTGGTCGAGCAGAACTGGCTCTCAATGTATGATCTCTATAATTTTTCGCATCTGGCGGGATTTGACGTGGTGAAGTCAGGCAAAAAGATGCTGATCCCGATTTACATTCCACTCATCTCAACATTTTTTAATACCGTCGTCGCAAATATCTGGCCATTTACCCACTTTTGCTTATTCCATTACGCCGTGTTGCGTAAGGCACAGCGACCAGGGTTGATCAAAAATCCGTCGTTCTCCATCATTGTTCCGGCTCGTAATGAAGCGGGGACCATAGAAAAGATCGTTACGGAGTTATCCAACGTTGGCGCCTATACAGAAATCGTCTTTGTCGAAGGAAATTCAACTGATAACACCTATGCCGAAATAGAGCGAGTGGCTGCGAAGTACGGTACGAAGAGGAAAATTATCTACGCAAAACAGACAGGAAAAGGGAAGGGAGATGCAGTGCGAAAAGGATTCGACCTGGCCACGGGAGATATTCTCTCCATTTATGACGCTGATATGACCGTGCCGGCGGGAGAGATGCAAAAATTCTATGAAGCGCTTGTTGCCGATAAGGGAGATTTCATAAACGGATCGCGTCTCGTATATCCGCTTGAAAAAGATTCCATGCGCGTCCTCAATTTCTTTGCGAATAAATTTTTTAGTCTCGCATTCAGTTGGATTTTGGGTCAACCGCTGAAAGATACTCTCTGCGGAACAAAAGTATTGTGGAAGAGAGACTACGTGCGCATACAGGCAGGCCGCTCTTTTTTTGGCGACTTTGATCCGTTCGGCGACTTCGATCTGCTCTTTGGCGCGGCAAAACTCAATCTGAAAATCATCGATCTGCCCATTCACTACCAGGAGCGGGTATATGGCGCCACCAACATTAGCCGGTGGAAGCACGGATGGCTTTTGTTGAAGATGACTCTATTTGCTGCACGCAAAATCAAATTTATTTAATCCACTATGACCAACAACACTGAACGAATTAGTCACGAGATTGAACACGGCAAAAAATTGCTTGCCGATGGTGCGGAAGATGTATGGAATTGGGCAAGTCCGGCAGGGAAGATGCGCGCCGATCGTCGCGTCGCGTATTTGGTCGAGAAAGGGCATATCACTGCTGCTGATAAAGTCCTTGAAATCGGGTGCGGCACCGGACTTTTCACGCGCAAAATGGCAGAGCGGACTGGTGCAGATATTACCGGCGTCGACATCTCGCCTGATTTACTTGCGGTTGCCAGAAAGAACGCCACCGCTCCGCGAGTTCAGTTCGTGGAAGGAAACGCCATGCAACTACCGTTTCCAGATGGTGCATTCGATGTGGTGTATGGCAGTTCAGTACTCCATCATCTTGATTTCGACCAATCATTGGCAGAACTATTCAGAGTACTCAAACCTGGCGGCCGCATGGTCTTTGGAGAACCCAACATGCTCAATCCTCAGATTTTCGTTCAAAAGAATGTCCCCATCATCAAAAAGTGGGCCGGAGACTCTCCAGACGAAACCGCTATCGTTCGTTTTACGTTTGCGCGCCGTATGCAAAAAATCGGATTCTCACACATCCACATCATTCCGTACGACTTCTTGCACCCTGCCATTCCCGCAGCTCTCATTCCGTTTTTTGATACGGTAGGGAAGACCATTGAGCGCATCCCGCTCCTCAAAGAAATTGCCGGTTCAGTCATTATTTACGGTGAAAAATAGTGCTTACAAACTCGCGTTTTTCTGATTTCGTGGTATATTCACTTTAGATATGAACACATGGCCTTGCCATGAAAGGAGTGTGTCGTGCGAGAGAAAATTATCCTGCCTTTAACTAAAAGTGCGTGGCCGGGCGGTCGAGTTGGGTCGCTATATCTGCAGGACTGGTATCAGGGACTCCTCAAAGCAGTCGAGCTTGTCCGAGAATCGGCGGGGCCTGCCTTCGTCCTCATTTTGAGTGCGGTGCAGACTCCTCCCGAACCATCGGAAGTTGATGTCTATCTCACAGCTCTGAACGAGCTTGGCGTCGACGTGAACGATTTCATGGTGATTCGTGAGGAGGTAGAAACCATCGGGCAGTTGGAGTATGCAAATCGACTTGCACAAGCTCGTGGAGCACGTCTCATTGTTATCTCAACATGGACTCACTACCCCCGCGTTCGGTGGCTGTGCCGAGGAAGGCAGTTCGAACATCACTGTGTGTGGGGTATTCCGCGTCCGCGGGAAGCGGTCACCGATATCGTCCTCTGGCTCGTCTTCCCGATACTCGACTCAATTCCTGGTGGCCGTGACTGGTTTCTCCGCAAAGTGCACGTTCATCGTAAAAGTGGAAAGTTTTAAACAACATGCTCATTGAAGATCGCGCAATGTTGGCGCGGTTTTTCTTTGCATATGATACAGAAAAACTTGACGTAATTTTATAAAAAAGTATAATATGATTAGGCTCGCCCGTGCGACTAAATACCCATTTCCTCAACAGGGAGAATTGCAAGTGAAAAAGCTGATCTGGATTGCTGCCTTTTCGATGGCCGCCTTTCTCGATTTTGCAATCGGAACGTTCATTGCTGCCGTTGTCGGCAAAGTAATGAATGTACCGGTGACCTGGTGGCACCTCGCTATTGCAGGTGTCGTGGCGCTTTCTCCCGACATGCTTCAGATCGTGAATTCAAAACTCACGAAGCAAGAAGCATTTGGCGGTTTGCATCACGAGACCTGGGATCATTGGCCCATACCCCTCATGTTCGTGGGTGGACTCGTTGGCTCGGTGTGTGGCGGAGGGTATTGGGCCATCACGGTCTTCCTGTGCCTCTTCTTCCACTTCACGCATGACATGGAAATCGGAAACACGGGCGGCATTGCGTTCTTTGCGCCGTTCGAGCGCGATCGGTACTTTGCGTGGTGGCGCGGGTTTTACGACCCCGCTACTTCTGCAATGTTCCGGCCGGAGAACCAGCTCGACCCATGGATCCGTGAAAACTGGCTCTGTCCCAGCCGCATGTCGCTGATCGAGCTTTCCCTTGGGATGCTGGCACTCTCGATCGCAGCCCATTTGGTTTTGGGAACGGTCGTCGCAGAAGCGCTGCTTGCCGCAGTTGCTGCAGGGACTATCGGAGTCTGGTTTCTGGCTGCGCGACTCAACATGACCTAATCCGAAGCCTTGCAGGTAAAGGCAATACAAAGCCCCGATTTCGATTGGGGCTTTTTCTATCCCCATGACACCCGTATACTTTGAGAAATGGCACTCACCACTATTCAGAAGGTGTTGTTACTAGGTCTTACAGGAGCTGCTGTTTTCTTCGCTACCTATCACCTTACTGAAAGCCCGCCGTTTACGTTTGACGAAGGGTGGTACTTCCAGACAGCCGCAAATCTGGTCACGGCCAATGTGGAAGGCATTCAGCTTGCTCCGGGCGATATCGAGCACGTCTCTACCTTTGTCACGGTCGGGTATCCGCTCATCTATCCTCTCGCGCTCTGGTTCAAACTCTTCGGTATAAGTGTACTCAGCGCTCGAAGTCTCATGGTGCTTTTCATTCTCCTGTTCCTCATAACAAGTTACGTGCTCGCCCGCAAACTGTGTGGTGTTGCTACGGCACTTGCAGCGCTCGCACTCCTCGCGACCTTTCCTCCGCTGTATGGGAATGGGAAACCTGTGCTTGGGGAAGTGCCAGGACTACTCTATCTCGTGCTATCGCTCTTGTGTTTGTATCAGGCGAGAACACACACGCTCCACAAAACGTTTTGGATTATCCTTACGGGCATCAGTGTCGGGCTTTGTATTGTTACGAAACCGCTTTTCCTCATCATGGCGCCAGCGCTTCTGGCAGGTGTGTATGGCGAATGGAAAAAGAATATCTTTACGCTTCGCGATATCGGCATTGGTTTTTTGAGCACGCTTGCCCCTATCGCCGCGTGGGTCGTGGTGCAGTTTCGATCAAGCGACTCTTTTTCTACCGTGCTCTCGTACTATGCAAATCCATACAATACGCAACTCTCGACTACCATTTTGCATAACCTCGGCGGCCTCTTTTCGGACGTAAATACCTTGTATACGGTTGGGATCGCGTTCGTTTGGGCTGCAGCGCTCTGGGTGAGACGTACGGCGCAGGAGGATATTCCATCCGAAGAACGTATCGCTTTTGTTTTTGCAATGCTGGTCATACTCGCGTATTTACGTACAGGGGGTTTTTATCGCTACTTGTTTCCGGCGCAAGCGGTCATGCTTATCTTCTTTCCGCACGCGCTTATGCGCATAAGCATGTTCGCGCATTCATTTTTTCCGCGCCTTCAGTCGCGCCTCGTGGCCATGAGTTTCATAACCCTGCTCGGCATGCTCGGTTCTTATCAAGTCCTGTTCCATTCGTGGGTTGCTGAAGCATATACGAGCCAAAAGACAGCGTTTTGGGAGTCCTACTTGAGCGAAGTATCGACTACGACCAGTATCTTTTTCTATAACGCGCCTGAAGTTGCGGCGTTCGCACCACACAGAAATTACTATCAATACATTGAAAACTTCGGCAGATCGATCGGTGCGGATCAGCGCACGGCTATTACAGCCGGAACCGTCGATAGGATCATCATTCAAACGGGCTGGTACATTCCTACTGATCCGCTTTTCAAAAAATATACGACTGACCGCACGGCTTATAAATACTCGGTCTTACGGCTTCGGTAGTTTTTTCGCAATGACGATGATGCCATTCGGTTCGCCAACTGTAAGTAGGGCGTCAAGAAGATAGAGGGCATAGAAGGGGTAAAAGAGAAGGCCCATGAGTGCTTTTGAGTGAAAACGGTTGTAGGCGTCGAACAAAAACGTACCGAAGCGATACTCATAGAAGGATACTTTTTCGATCTCAAATCCGCGCTCGGTCAGAAAAGCACGAAGCGCGCCTTCGGTGTATCCGGGGCGCTCGTGGTCGAATGATCTGAAAATGCGCAAATTGTGGGTGGACCAGTGCGGAACGGAAAGGAGTAGTGTTCCGCCGGGCTTGATGACGCGCGCCAGTTCGTTCAATGCAGGCACGTCTTCGGGCATATGTTCGATGACTTCAGAACAGACGATAAGGTCGTAGACCTGATCCTGAAACGGGAGCGTTGCAAGCGAACCGGCCACCGGATGCACGCGCGCAGCAAGGTCGGGTGCCTCGGTAAGCATTTTTTTGATTTCTTCGATGCGAACCGTTTCCAGATCAATCGAATCGACCGTCCATCCACGCTCGGCAAGGGAGAATGAATAGATGCCGTAGCCGCAGCCCGCATCAAGCGCGCGGCCGGCAGCGGGAAGGCGTGATGCCGCGCGCAGCATTACCCGTGCGCGTGCGCGAAATCCAAGATGTGGCACGCCAATCAGGCGGAGTGCCAACCGTGTCAGAAAATTGTTTTCAAGGGTATACTGTTTCTCATCCGCCGTGGAAAGCGACAATCGAGAAAATCTCCCTAGTACTGAGCCGATGATTGCCATGTCCACGCCTCTGTCTGTTACGATAGTGATCCCAGTATACAACGAAGCGCTGATTATTGCGGATTCACTTACGAAACTTCTCACCTTCCTTTCGAAGGAATTGCTCACCTATGGGTACCGCATTCTTGTCGTCGACAATGCGAGTACCGATCAGACGGCTGACCTAGTCTCCGCTATCGCCCGCCACCATCCAGAAGTTTCCCTGCTTCGACTCACAGAAAAAGGGAAGGGGCGCGCCGTGCGCGCCGGGTGGGATACGGGCGGCGATATTTTAGTGTTTATGGATGCCGACCTTTCTTCGGACTTGTCGTTCTTCCCGGCGCTCATTACGCCGATCGCGTCCGGCACTGCCGATCTTGCAATTGGCAATCGGCTTGGACGCACCTCCGTGCTCATAAGCGAGAAGCGGGGCCGCAAGATTGCATCACAGTTTTATAACGCGCTTGCGCGACTACTTCTGCGTACCGGAATCGACGACCACCAATGCGGCTTCAAGGCGATTTCAAAAAACGCCTATGCGCGCATTCGTCCGCATGGTATCGACCCCGGTTTCTTTTTTGATACCGAACTGATTGCGTGGACTAAGAAGCTTGGATTCGCCATTGCCCAAATTGATATTCGCTGGGTCGATAGTCCCGTATCGAAAGTATCGCTGTTTTCTGATTCGATCAGAATGTTCGGATCAATGCTCGAACTCGCTGCTCGCCTACACCTATGAACCGCACGCTCTCGATTGTCATTCCTTGTTACAACGAAGAAGCCACGCTCGCGACGCTTCTCGATCGTGTCCTGGCAACGTCTCTTCCGGGCTGGAACAAGGAAGTCATTGTTGTTGATGACGCCTCTACAGACGGCACACCCGCGATTCTGGCAGCGTATGCTTCACGCATAACCGTCCGGCGATTGGCACGAAATGGAGGAAAGGGAACCGCCGTTGCTGAAGGACTGGGGGTTGCTGCGGGCGATTTCATCCTCATTCAAGACGCTGATCTTGAATATGCGCCTGAAGAAATTTCACGCCTTACTAACGCGGTGCAAGATGAGCGCTCGGTGGTCTACGGCTCTCGTAATCTTGAGAATCCGCAGCGTACTGGTTTTTGGATACCGCGCCTTGGCGTATGGGGCATCACGGTATTGATCAATGTGCTTTATGGCGCACGTCTTACTGATGCGTGGACGTGCTACAAGCTATTTCCCGCGTCTGCAAAACGGTTTTTTCCCGCCGGCCGTTTCGATGCCGAGATTATGTTTACGCTCGAGCTTGTGCGGAAAGGGTATGCAATAGATGAGGTGCCGATCACGCATTCGCCGCGGGATGCTGCGCACGGGAAAAAGATTCAGTATACCGACGGACTGAGGGTCATCGGGCTTATCTTGAAAGATTCCATTCAGCATATCCGTCCGTTTTGGCTATTTCTGCTTACACTTATCATGCTCGCGACGCTTTCGTTTGCCGTACTGAAGCCGGCGTTTTCGCTTGAAGGCGATGCGCCGTCCTATATCGCTTCCGTACAGTTTCTGCAGGCGGGTGCAGTCGATGCGCATTTTGTACCGAACAGGATTCTCACTACCTTCCTCGGTCTTGAGGCGATCAGTCTGCTTTCCCAAGTGACTGGAGGGAATCTGCAGACTGCATGGCTGCTCCTGAACGCGATCTTCTACGTGCTTGGCGGTCTCGTTTTTTACCTCATGCTCCTGACCGTGTTCAGAAGCCAGTCGGTGGCGTTTCTCGGCGGCCTGTTCCTTGCTGCAAACTACGCGTATCTTACCTTCGGTCTGAGTTATTTCATGGACATGGGCGGATGGTTCTTCTATCTTCTCGCTCTCTTTTTCACGGCATACTATCTCTATTCTCGTCGAACGCGCCACTTGTATTGGAGTGCAGTCGCAATCGGCGTGGGGGTTTTGTTCAAAGAGTACGCGCTTCTGGGAGTCATACCGCTCATACTCACCGTGGTCTGGGAGAAATGGCCACGGGCTGGCGCAGCTAGTAAACAGCTCATCCCGCTTGGGACGCTGGTGTGTATCCCTCTCATACTTTTATACCTCTACGTCTATCTTCGGTTCGGATACACCTACGCCGATTGGTTTACCTTCAACCATAGCTACTACGTCTACTCCTCGCGGCTCATTGAATATGTAAAAGCGGGCGGCGTACTCGTGAATTTCCTTGCTCTACCAGTGCTCCTTGGCGCCTATCAATTGTTCGTCCAAAAGGGAAAAGCGCTCGCTCGGCCGCACCGTATGTTCGTGGGGGCGGTTATAGTCTCTGCGCTCCCGGCATTCATATGGCCCGCCATCACCGAGCGCATACTCTTTATTACGATACCCGCGCTCATCTTGATCGCGAGCATCGCATTCAAAAGATACGAACAGCGCTGGTTCGTATTTCTTCCGATACTCGGGCTCTATGGGCTCATGAGTTTGTATATGGACTCCGTTATTCTGCCGCAGATAAATCTGCCATTTTAACTATATGAAAATCTGCTGGTTCGGTATCTATAACCCAGACTTCTCACGAAATCAGATCTACATCCGCGGTCTGCGCGTAAATGACGTTACGGTTCTCGAATGTGCTGATCGCAGTCCTGGGCTTCGCAAATACCTCCGGCTGTGGCAGAAACACCGCGCACTGCAGGGGAATTACGATGCGCTCGTTGTCGGCTATCCTGGTCATCTCGTCGTACCGTTTGCCAAACTACTTTCCAGAAAACCAGTAGTCGCTGACCTGCTCGGCTCGCTTGCTGATGCCGAGCAGCACTCGCATATGCCAAGCCGCATACGATTGCTCAAAAGCCGCATTGCCGACTGGTGTGCCGTGCATTTTGCCGATCTGGTACTGCTTGAAAGCGAGGCGCAAAAACGCTATTTCGAAGAGCGATTTGGCCCGTCTGGCAAATATCGTGTCCTCTATACGGGCGCCGACGATAGCGTCTTTTACTGTGACTCTTCATCTTCAGGCACACCACGCACTGTTTTGTTTCGCGGCCGCCTGACTCCCGAATGCGGCATTTTGCATATCCTTGAGGCGGCACGTCTATTGAAAAATGAGCACAATATTCGTTTCCGCGTGCTTGGCTCAGGGCCGCTACTTGCTGTGGCACAGGCATACATTCAGACACACGCTCTTGAGAACGTGGTGTTGGTTACTGAGTATCTTTCTGGGGAAGCACTGCGAACACATATCTGTGACGCATCGCTCGCGCTTGGGCAATTCGAACACAATCCACGCCTCTCACGCACCATTCCTCACAAAGCATTTGAAGCGTTCGCGATGGGTATTCCGTACCTGACGGGAAATGGGGAAGCCGTGTGCGAAATTGTGCAGGAGCGCGAAACCGGCTTCCTGGTCCCGCTCGGGGATCCCGCGCAGCTCGCAGAAAAAATACGCTCTCTTATGCACGAGGATCACATACGTTTGAGCGTTGCGGCAAAAAGCAGACAGCTTTTTGCCGAACAATTCGCACCTGCCGTACTTGCGCGAAAATTAGTCTCGCTGCTTGCGGAACTTACTTAACAGCAAAGCAGAGGAAACCGCTCGTTTGTTCGCTCGCGTCTTTGCCAAACAGGCGATCAATCCACTCAAAGAAACGAGTCCTTTTGGTGAAGACTGGAATAAGGTTCATGGCGGTCGCAAGCGCACCGCGTTCACCCACCATTTCTATGGAAGAAAAGTCACGCATGAGATAGGCAAGCCCGTCGCGTGTAAATCGGTAGAAGTCTTGGTAATACCCCTTTTCCGGATGATAGTAAAAAATAAAAGGTATTTTCACGAGGCAGTATCCGCCCTTTTTCAGAACGCGATGCATCTCCCGAGCAGCTTGTTGCGGTTCTTCGACGTGCTCAAGCACATCAAGACAAAGGATCGCTTCCACAGAGTCACTCGGCAGGGGTAAACGTATGAATGTCTCCGACGATGTCGGGATGATAATCCGGCACTTTGTCGAGAATCTTGTAGTCCTTGCCTGCGGCAAGCGGCACGGCCCATGGATGCATCACGCCTCGATTGTTCCGCTTCGGATCAATTTTCAATCCGCCACCGATATCAATGATCTCGTGTTTCTCAGTAAAGATTTTGCATATCTTTTCCCTGAAAAATAATTCATCTCGCCTCATGCTCATGCACGTATAAATAACGCGTCCTCAAACAATATGGCTCCCGTGACCGGATCGCGCTTTTGATGGAGTGCGCCCCGATACGAAAATCCGGCATCTTTCATGAGCGTGTACACGCGATCAAACAGCGGCTGGCCTTCATACAAGCGTACGAATGATGCTTCAAGCAGTGCCACTTTCGTTTGCGCGAGCGTTGCAGGTCCTCCTGCAAGCACCTGCTCCTCATACCCCTGTGCATCTATTTTTAAGAGCACGTTCGGTGCCAGCGGTAGACCGGCAAGCGCATCGTCCATACATTCAATGCGAATCGTCTCATCGACGCCGCCTTTGGTGTGCGGGAATAGATCGGTATGGAGCTTTTCCATAGGAAGCAGGGAAGAGCTCGGACTGTAGCTGCTGCGGTGGATGGTAGCCGTGCCGGATGTTTCGCCAAGCGCAGTATTAAACGCATGAAAGTTCGCATCGCCCTTCATGCGCGCCGTGAGTTCGGCAAAACAATCCGGAAGCGGTTCAAAAGAGTACATGGTCGCGTCAGGCAGAAGTGCCCGTACTTCCTGCGCAAATTGACCAACATTCGCACCCACGTCGATGATGGTTTTAATGTCGAGTGTTGTGAGAATGGCGAGTGGCTCAGGGCTGGCATGGTGCCGATGCACGTCAATGCCGATTTGATTCAGTGCACGGCGCACAGGGTGTCGAGAGCTCATGCCGCAAAACGATTAAGGGCTGCAATGACGTACATAACTTCCTCGTCAGTCAGCTCAGGAAAAAGTGGAAGAGACAGCACTTCCTGTGCGGCGTGCTCACTTTCCGGCAGATCGCCCGCCTTGTATCCCAAGAATTCATACGCTTTTTGGAGGTGAATAGGGAAAGCGTAGTGCGTGCCAAATCCGACGCCGGCCTCAGTGAGATGTTTTTGAAGCGCGTCGCGATGCTTGGTCCGTATCACGAATAAGTGAAAGACATGCGTCGAATCCGGCCGAAGTTTCGGCAACGTAATCAGCGGATTTTGTATTTCGGTGAGGTATCGAGTGGCAATCTCTCTACGGCGTCCGTTCCAGGTATCAAGGTGGGGAAGCTTCACGCTAAGGACTGCGGCCTGCACTTCATCCATACGGCTGTTGTAGCCCTCGATGTCGGCGAAATACGTTTTAGCCATCCCATACATGCGCAGTTTTCGGCAGGTGGCGGCAAGCGCTTCGCTACTGGTGAGAATCATGCCGCCATCGCCATACGCGCCCAAGTTTTTAGTCGGATAAAAACTGAAACAGCTTATGGCGCCGAACGTGCCGGCGGTCTTGCCCTTGTACGTCGCTCCCGTTGTTTGAGCGCAATCTTCCACGACGGGAATCTCATGTCTGGTAGCGACCGTCATGACCGCTTCGATATCGACTGGTTGACCATAGAGATGGACTGCGACGATCGCTTTCGTGTTCGATGTGATTTTCCCTTCAAGCTTGTTCGGATCCATGCCGAAATAGTCATCACTGTCCACAAAGACAGGAATCGCTCCACGCTCGCGTATGGCGCTTACGGTCGGGACTGCGGTGTTAGTAACTGTAATGACTTCATGTCCCGGTCCAACACCCAGTGCGGCAAGTGCGATTTTAAGTGCATCGGTGCCAGAGTTAACCGCAATGCCATGCGCAGTGCCAATGTATTTTGCAAAAGACTCTTCAAAATGCAGCGTCTCGTTTCCAAGTACAAATTTTCCAGACTCGAACACGCGTGCCGCTGCGGCCATCATTTCTTCATGCAGCGTGGCGTATTGGCGCGTGGCGTTAAAGACGGGCACATTCATACTTTTTTCTCTGCGACGATGCGTTTGAAGTCCTCATAGGAGCGAATGTAATCCTTTTCGTCGTAGGTGCGATCCGCGATCACCATGAGCGTCGTATCAGGAAGGAACGTGTGCATGACATGCCACACATATGGGTACAGTAACAATCCCTGATTGGGCGTGGTCAATACCACATCTTCCTTGTGTTCGCCGTCGTCAAGTTCAACGGTGCATCCGCCGGAGATGGCGACGAGGATCTGGTTCGTCTCGTAGTGTGTATGGGCGCCGCGGCGGTCGTTCCCGTTCATGCCTTTGGTGATGAGGACGCGTTTGGGAGTGAAAGGGAGCGCATCCGGTACTTCCTGGAACATGTAGAGCACACCGTTTTTAGTATCCGAAGACGGGAACGTAATGAGTTCGTACGGAGGTTTATGATCCATAAAAGATTTTTTCTAGTCCGAGTTTTCGGGCAATCGAGCGCTTTTTCCCGACGCCCATCTTGCGCGTCCGCTCTTCGTTTTGTGCTTTGCAGATGGGGAGGTATTGCTCAAGCGTCATGGTTGGCTTCCACCCCAGCGCTTGTATCTTCGTCGTATCGACGGAGTAGCGGATGTCTTGCCCGGGACGATCGCCTACGTACTCGAAGAAGTCGGACGGACGGCCCATAATTTCAAGAATGCGCTGCACGACGTCTAGATTCGTTCGTTCCTCACAACTTGAAATATTGTAAATTTCTCCATCAAGTCCATTTTCCATAACCAGGAGAATTGCCTCGCAGTTGTCATTCACGAACGTCCACTCGCGTTTGTAGAGGCCGGTCCCATATACCGCTGCCTTCTGGCCCTTCTGCGCACGCTTCATGGTGTTCGGAATGAGTTTCTCTGCGCGCTGACCGAAACCATAGTTATTGCTTGGACGACAGAGGCGTGCGCGGAGGTTATAGGTACGTGCCCATGCAAACACGAGCTGATCTGCAGCGGCCTTCGTAGCAGAGTACGGATTCGACGGCTTCAGACGATCGCTTTCTGTAAACGAACCTTCAGCAATGTCGCCATACACTTCATCCGTTGAGATTTGTATAAAGACGGGGCGCTGTGCCGGTTCTATTTTTCGCACAAGCTCAAGCAAAGTATAGACTCCTTCAACATTTGAACGGAAAAAAGGGCTACTGTTTTTTATGGAATTATCGACGTGCGACTCGGCAGCAAAGTTCACCACATGCGTAATGTGCCGGGGAAGCGCTTTCAAATCACAAATATCGCTCACGACTAATTCGTAGTTTGGGTGTTTCTCGAACTCAAGATCTTCTCGGATGGCGTACGTTTTCTTGTCGACGTTAATCACGTAGTACCCCTTATCAAGAAGGAGTTGTACAAAATGACTGCCGATAAACCCGAGACCTCCCGTAACGAGAATGCGCTGCATCGCCGGCATTATACTATAAAAAACCGAACTTTTTAGAATTTAGTTTCGTTTCAAAATGGCCTTAACAAGGGATTTTAGATAGTAGAAAGAAGTGAATACTAATTCGCTATACCAGCTTGGTCGGGGAAGGGTCCCACTCGTAAAGTCTGGTCGGATTTTGCGGATGTCGGTCATTGCCTGATACATCGCATGCGCATAGGGGCGGTATAATAGCTTCTTCTCGATTGAGGGCACGATGTAGAGACTGGGCGGTCCCCATGGTAGCCACGACGAAGGCGGCCAATACAGCTTAAAGCGAGAAAAGTGGAAGAAGATCAATGGGTCACCATCTATAAACACCGAGTCTCCTTTTTTTGTAATTCTGCCCGCATAGGCCTCGATATTCCACGACGCCAAGTTCACTCCTTTCCACGGAAGCACCCACACCCCTTTGAATTTTTCTTCAAAGTAATCCAAATATTTCTGATCGCCAAAACGAGTCGGTTCGACTTGGTCATAGCACCATTCGAGGCAGCGCTCTTTCCACCAGTTCAAACATGCACGCGCATTCGCATCGTTGTTGAAAATGAGCATACCGACATTGTATTTACCGACCTCTGCTTCACGCTTTGCGGCGTCCCCATGGAGGCGGTGGGGAATGATCATGACGGAGTGTCCGGCACATGCTTCGTATATCGGCTCAATGGAAGCGTAATAGAACAAGTCACCGTCAACGTAGGTGACCGTCTCGGCATCTGGATTTCTTTGAAGCACGTACCACGTGCTCCAGGCACTTAACGTCCAACAGTATTCAACAAAGGTACGGGTCTTTTTAACTGCCTTGAGCTCGTCGTCTTCAAATTCTGCCATTGAAACCGCTTTCAGGTGCGGAAGATTCATTGTGGTCAGAATTTCATGCGTCTC
Organism: Minisyncoccota bacterium; assembly: GCA_035525885.1. GTDB lineage: Bacteria > Patescibacteriota > Minisyncoccia > Phycocordibacterales > Phycocordibacteraceae > C7867-001. Next base: position 19,583 of record DATLDL010000039.1, read on the forward strand.
GTCATCCATGCAGAGCACCCAAAAGGTAAATGGTGTGCTGCAATTTGCCGCAATAGATCGATACAGGCAGAGTCCTCTATTCAGGAATCCTTTATCAAACAAGGTGACGAAATGTCGTTTAGGCATGGGCTGGAGGTGTCGATTCTACTGAGGAATATGACCGTGCAAGAAGATGGTACAGGAGAATGAAGAAGATCGTTGTTGAAGCAAGCCCGATCGCCATACGAGCCCACGAGTCATACGGTACGTGCGTAAATCGTGGCAACAGGTAGAGAAAGAAGAGGTTGAGTGCATTTAAAACACCAAGAGCATAGCCCGCATAGAGCACGAGTCGGTCGCGAAGCCATGCACCAAGCACTATGGTCGCCATGAATCCAAAGTAGAAATGGTTCTCGTGCGCGCTTGTGGTGAGATAGGGAACCGCGATAGGAACAAAAAGTAGAGTCAGTGCCACGAGTTCTTCAAGGGAATGTGTGTTTTCTGCGATTTTTGTAATAAACAGTCCAATAACAACAAGTAAGATGAAAAGACTAAGCGAGCGATACGAAACGCCAAACAGCGTGCTGGTATCTGTGACCCGATAAATAGGTTGACCAGGACTTCGCACATAATTTGCGACAAAAAACCACGCATTCGGCATGTTCGCGTTTAGTGCGGGCATAACGTCAGGAACATGCGCATAATGGGCAATTAAGAATGAGCTGTTGGCGATGAATTCGCTCATGCGTGCTGATACCCCATGCTGCTCAAGGGCAGTAGCTATGTTCGTCAGCGTATGATGATTCTCGATCTTCAGACTTAGTCCGAAATAGATCGAAAACAGAACGACAAGGGTGAGTGGTGCCAGAGCGAGAGCCGCAAGACGTCCTGCGCCCGCTTGTCGCTTAAAGAGAAGAACGACAAACAGGAGACCCAATCCTATGAAAAGAGGAATCGCTTGCGGCTTCATCAGCAGTGCTACCCCAAGCGGAATGCCTGCCGTAAGCCAAGAACGCACACCCGATGCTTTGGTGATAAGCCAGAGTGCAAGCAGTATGAAAAATGAGAACTGCGGATCAACGTAGCCCTGTTGAGACAGGAAAAAGTGGAAGGGGTTTAACCAGTAGAGTCCTACCACAATCCACGGCGCAAGACGTTTACGTGTGAGTGCGACAAGGAGCGTCAGTGTTCCGATTTCGAACAAGAGCGTAACGATCTTAATGCCGTATTCGAACGTGACGAGTCCCTGCGCATGCAGAGAGGACACACCCGCAAAGATAAGGTACTGGATAGGGAAGTACACGCCATCAAATGACTCGGCAAGTCCGCTCGTATACGTGCGGTCCCCCCAACGCTCGTAGCTTACAAGGTCCGATGATCCTGGAGTCGGCAGGAGACAGAGACGTACGATAAGGCCTATAAAAAAGAGGATAAACGCAAGACGCTTGGCGGTGAGCATATGCGCAGTATCACATATTTTCCGGGTCTACCGAACCGCAAAAAGAGCACAATATGGGATATACTTGCGGCAACCAAACGGCCCTATGTATCGCACTAAAAAGGTAAGTGTCGTCATTCCCACCTATAACGAGGCAGGAAGCATTCGCGCGGTGATTGACGGCTTCTTTGCGACCGGTTTTGTGGATGAAATAATCGTGGTCGATAATAACGCCAAAGACCCTACCAAGGCAGAAGTAGCAAAAACCAATGCGCGTCTTGTCGAAGAGAAAGAGCGTCAAGGGTACGGCCATGCCATCATGCGCGGCCTGACAGAGGCCACGGGCGACCTCATCGTTATGGTCGAAGCAGATGGAACGTTTGATCCAAACGACATTCATAAGTTTCTGCTGTACAGCGATCATTTTCCCGTGGTCTTTGGCACGCGCACCTCTCGTGCTGCCATCTGGTCGGGCGCCTTCATGCCGTTTCCCGTGCGCTTCGGGAACTGGGCGGTAGCGAAGGTGCTCGAGGTTTTGCATAACGGCCCGACGCTGACGGATGTCGGGTGCACATATAAATTGATTGATCGCGCATCGCTCGAACGCATCAAGAATTATTTCCCGCGCTCGCCAGGCGATGGGAAATTCTCTCCCGAACTCATGATCTGGTTGATTCGTACGCAAGCCGATAAGAATGTGCTTGAGATTCCGATCATGTACAAGCCGCGCGTGGGCACCTCGACCTATACCGGCAGCATTTGGAAGGCGGCCAAGCTTGGGTGTACCATGCTGCCACTCATCTTCGCGTATCGCTTCAGGAAACTATGAAAGACGCGTACTACGCTTCCCGCTACACTCCCGATCCCGCACGTACTGTGGTGTGGAAAGAAATTGTCCGATTCCTCGCACCTTATATTTCCCCCGAAGCGACCGTGGTTGATTTGGGGGCCGGGTACTGCGATTTCGTTAATACGGTACGCGCGAAGGTGAAATATGCGGTCGATACCTCCCCTGAACTGAGTGAGCACGCAGGCGCAGGAGTTATGCTGATTTCGCAGCCCGCCTGGGAACTCAACTCCATCCCAGATCATTCGGTCGATGTAGTACACGCGAGCAATCTCTTCGAACATTTTACCGACGACGAGCTCGAGCGGGTTATGGCCGAAGTACGCCGCGTACTAAAACCGGGCGGACGCCTGATTTTGATGCAGCCCAACTACCGACTCACCTACAAGAATTATTTTGATGATCCGACTCACAAGAAGATATTTACCGATGCGTCCTTGCAAGCGTTTCTCGAAAGTCATGGGTTTGCCATACGACTCGCGAAACCAAAATTCCTTCCGTTCTCGATGAAATCACGAGGAGCGCTTCCCGTGTCTCCGCTTATCGTACGTGCCTATATACACTCACCTATAAAGCCGTTTGCAGGACAGATGCTCGTGATTGGGGAACTTACACGTGCTTAAACAAGTATCCTTTTTCAAGCGCAATCGTGTCACTGAGCCGAATGGTCGAGCGGAGTGATTCAAAGTCGGTAATGAGTGTGTATTTTTTGTTCAAGATACTCAAGACCTTTTGTTCGTTTAAGAACCAAGCCGGATAACTCGCGTCGTAAATGCCCGGCCGTACTTTTTGGACGGTTAACCGATCGGTATTCGGGAGCACGGCAGTACGATCAAAGAGAACGAACGGGAAATCTCTGGCGGCAACTTCCTCAAGAAGCGCATACGGATTTTCAATATATTGTATCGAGCTTGAAGCGAAAAATACATCGATCGGATGCGTCTGTACGCACGCATCAATGGTGCTGAAAAAGGAAAGGTGGTCGTCTGTAAACGTAGCATTGCCAGCGTCTACGAATGTTTCTTGTTCGACGACGTTCCACGCGAGTTCAGTCAGCGGCTTCAGGAATGCACGATTCTGAAAATACGAGCTGCCAAGCGATCCTCCGAAATCAAGTACCCGGAGCCGTGACGTACGCTGCGCGGCGATCCAGAGCAGGGACGCAAGGACGGGCCATGAGTACTGAATCGTATCGAATACAACGGAGTCGCGCTCATACGCCGCCTCACCCCGCTTCACCGTAAGGAGCGCTTGCTTCACCTTCTCGAGAATATGCGGGCTGTCATAGCCGGAAGAATCTGCCAAGGCGCTCTTCCAGTCCGGATACGTTCCGAAAAAACCATAAGCAGCCGGTTTTTTGAAAAGGGAGAGCAGGGCAGGAGGCACCCATGCTTTAAGTGTGGTTTTTAGCGACATAGTTTGTTCCAGATCCGCTTGAGGAGCGAAGGTCGAAGCGATCGAAAGTACACAGTGAAAATTCCACGTGCCTCACTGCTTTCAGCAAGGGGAATGCGCTTCACCAGGACACGCTCAGTATATACCGCGCTATCGAATCGATTTGACCGGGATGCGTGCGTGCCGCTCGCGTCGTTACCAATATTGTGCACAAGTGACGCGTGCGGATAGAGCGTTAATGCGCCAGCAAGATAGGCAGACGCATTCCACCTGATTGCCCACGAATCGTTTTTGCCTTCGATCTGTCGCTTGAGCATGTCTGAAAAATGATCCGTGTCGTCAAAGTCAAAAGAGCGTATGAGCTTTTGCATTTCAAGCTGCCGCAGCAGCTTCGTACCGTCGGGCTCGAACAAATCCCACGCCCGTTTCCAGGTCGCCCATCCCCAGCAGTCCGCGCCACGTAGAAAAAACGTCTCAGGGAGCGGCGTTCCAATCGGATAGACGTATCCATGAATGCTGGCGACAATCGCATCATCTGCATAGGTAGTGAGGCCGTCATTCATATAGTCGAGAAAGTGAGGGCCAGTAACCAGATCGTCTTCAAGTACGATCACGCGACCGAATTGGTTCACGAGTTCCGTTACTCCGGCAATAATCGATTGCGCCAGACCCCAATTCTCGAATCGCTCGGTTACATGTACCGCCTTGAAACCCTCGATGGTTTGAAGCAGGCGACGCACTTCAGCAACTGCGGCGCGATTCGTTTCGCTTTTTGGTCCGTCTGAGAAAACGAAGAGCTCGGTTTCGGATGCGTGCTTGTTTGCTTTGAGCGCCTCAAGCGTCTTCCGAGTGTGCTCGGGGCGGTTGTATACGAAAAGCGCGATCGGTGCAGGTTGCATAGTCAATTACATGGGTCGCGTGAAGATAGTCGTTTTCCAGAAATACCAGTTGTATGGACCGGGTCCCCAGAATTCTTGTCGCGTATAGGGTGCATAGAGTGTGAAAATCTCTTCATATTCGGGCCGCTCAGCATTATCCAATATAATAGAACCTCCTGGCCGCACCTTCCTGAATGCGTGGCGCGCACAGCTTCTGCGCGCTCTTCCGTCTATGACGATGATATCGAACGAGTCATCCGGATACGCATCGATCGCGCCGATATAGTCGGCAAACGAAAGATCCTGATACTGTTTTGGATTTGAAAAATGATTGACCACTGTGCCGTCTGCTCGTGTGGCGGGTTTCAGTAAGACCTGCGCATGAGAAAGTCCCTCGCGCTTGAGTTGCGCTTGTACCACCAGAGACCAGTCGCGCTCGTGCTCAATCGCAGTATGCGACGCGACGCGATCGGCAAAGTACAGGGTGGACCCGCCGCACCCCCATTCAAATGTCTGCATGTTTTGCGTAAGCGTACGGCGGAGCCATTCTTGTGCAGGATAGACAATCCATGGTACGCGCGTAGAGAGCGGATCCCGCGTATAGAGAGACATAAGCCACGGAACAAGAAAGCGAATTGCCGAGGGCTGACGGAGCACGAGAGCGATCCATGCGCCGAGTGAGCGCATCATGGTGAACAGGTACCGTGATTCTGAAGTAATCGACATACCGATTACAAAGTTTCGCCTGCCTTGAAGAAAAAGACCATAGCAACCAGAGAAGCGGCGAGCGCGCTTACGACGCGAGCAATGACTAAACCCCAGAGTCCGCCAAGCACGATGCCTGCAATCAATATGACAATCTGAAGCAGGGGCGTAATGATTTTATAGGCATACAACAGTTTGATGTGGCCGTGGGCGACGAGCGCCGTGGTGAAAAATGAGCCGAACATTGCCGCAGTAAGAAAGACATACACCTGCGAATACGGGACGGCATCAATATAGCGTGGAAAGAAAAGCGCAAAAAACGAATGGGCAAGCACATTCCAGACTAGGGCAATCACGAGTGCCGCGCCAATGCTGATGAACAGTTTGTGCGCGATGGAAGAACGGATTTCCGCATGGGTGCGATTCGCGAATTTAGGAAACGCCGCCGACGTGACGTTTTTAAAGATATCCAGCCTATCAGGAACAGCGGTCGCGAAACTATAGAGCGCGAGCGGGCCAGCGCCGAGAAAATGGAACACCAGTATGTTATCGAGCTGGGCGATGGTTGCCGAAAGAAAGTTCATGGTACTCAGATGGATGCCGTAGGGTATGGCTTCCGGGTCACGGATGTCAGTCGGCTTGAAGGTCCGTAGGGTTTGTCGATGTGCCAGCACATAGCCAAGGCACTGCGATACGAGATTGGCAATAAGGAGCGCAAGTGCGGTTGAAACTGAAAACGCCGTACTGATAACTGCAAGATAATAAGGAGCATTGATAAACAGACTGTATAAGAAGCTGCGCCGGAAATCTCTTTTTGCAGTGAGATAGGCCCCATACGTATTGAGTGTCGTATTGAGAGGGACGAAAATACCGAGCACAATAAGACCGATACCGAGGGTGGCATTGCCGTGCACGAGATAGTACGCGCTTGCGACCCATGCGCCGATCGTAGGAATGATTCCCCATAGGAGCTGCACGCGGATTGACTCTCGAAACGATCCTTCGAAGCCGCGGGCAACGGCACGAATGACGGCGGTGCTCATGCCAGTCAGAGTGAACGAGGCAACGATCGTTCCTATCGAGAGCAGGTATTGGTAGGTCCCATACACCTCTTTCGGGACCACGCGCGCGAATACCAGATACAGTCCGAATGAGGCGATCGCGATAAAAACGGAATTGGCCTGCATCCAAAAACCGCTCTCGGCAAGATAGACCATATCCGTCTTCGTGTAGCGTTCGCTCCACCGTAAGAAGCGGTAGAGGCGTTCCTGTATGCGGGTATACATATATATAAGCAGCCGCTCGTGCTGGTATCGTACCATCTACAACTAAGGATAGGCGGCGGCGAGTTACGCGGCTTTTCATCGTGGTATAGTGCCGAACATGCAGGCAAAACGAGTTGCAGAATGGGCAGCGTTAGGCGCGCTGTTCCTTATACCGCTCACGCCCCTCATTGTTGCCAACTCTTTTTTCTTTCCGTTCATTACCGGAAAGGCCTTTTATTTCCGGATCATGGTCGAAATCGCCACTGCGGCGTGGGCAGTGCTTGCGGTACTTGATAAGGCGTACCGGCCTCGGTTTTCGTGGATCGGCGCAACCGTACTTGGCTTTGTCGTCTGGATGTTCATTGCAGACGTGTTTGCGGTAAATACGCTGAAGGCGTTCTGGAGCAACTTTGAGCGTATGGAGGGATGGGTGCTCGTCATACATCTCGGTGTCTTCTTTGTCGTTTCGTCATCCGTGCTTCGTGTGAAATCAAAATGGCGCGCATGGTTCCTTGCATCGCTTGCGGTCTCGGTCGTGCTCGTCGTGCATGCGCTCTTCCAGCTCATGGGGCTCGCCGATATTCACCAAGGATCGACACGCATCGATTCATCGCTTGGGAATTCCGCATATTTTGCGGTCTATCTTCTCTTCAATGTATTTCTTGCCGGATGGCTTGCATTGACTGAGACACGTCCTTGGTTGAAACGCGCCCTCCTTGCGCTTGCGGGTATTGAAGCGATACTCATTTTCTTTACCGAAACGCGCGGTACCGTACTCGCGCTTCTTGGCGGTGTGCTGCTCGCTTCACTTCTGACTGCGCTCACGGCGGACGGACGCGCGCGGCGGTACGCAGCGGGGGCGTTCATACTGATTGCGCTCATCGCAAGTGGCTTCTACCTTGCGCGTAACTCATCAGTCATTCAAGAAAATCGTGTGCTCCAGCGCATCGGCTCCATTTCTCTAAATGACGGTAAAGTGCGGTTCACCATCTGGCATATGGCATGGCAAGGATTTCAAGAAAATCCCATGCTTGGCTGGGGTCAGGAAGGATTCAATTATGTATTCAATACATACTACGATCCCGCGCTCTATAAGCAGGAACCGTGGTTTGATCGTGCACACAATGCATTTATTGACTGGCTCATGGCCGGCGGACTCCCTGCGCTCATGCTCTACCTCGCCTTATTTGGAACGGCGATCACGCTATTGTGGACCAACTCCAGCTTGTCGCGGCCAGAACGCATTGCGCTCACGGCCGCACTCGCTGGCTATGCGTGTCACAATTTCTTCGTGTTCGACAATTTGTATTCCTATATCTATTTCTTCTCTATCCTTGCGCTTATCGATAGTCAGGTAAGCAGGCCGATTCCGCTTTTTGAGCGGATGGCGGCAGCAGAGGAGAGTCAAGGTACGGTCCCGCTTGCGATTGGGACCGCACTCGCGCTCGGGCTTATCTATTTCATTAATGTGTCGGGCATGACGGTAGCGAGCAATCTTATCGTTGCGATTTCTCCGTCTTCGTCTGGTGCTGAGGGAAATCTTGCCACCTTTCAGAATCTCTTGCAGCACCCGTCCTTTGCAGCACAAGAGGTACGGGAACAGCTCGTTTCGATTGCGGCAGGCGTGGCAGGTGATGCCGCCACATCCGAAACGGTGAAAAAGCAATTTGCTGCGTTTGCTATTAGCGAAGTGCAAAAGCAAGACGCAGCGCATCCTGGAGATGCACGCACGGTCTTGCAGCTTGCCGCCGCGTATCGCACCGCAGGGGACTTACCTGATGCGTTGAAGGAAGTACGTGAAGCAAGCGCGCTCTCTCCGGGTAAGGAGCAAATTTTCATTCAAGCAGCAGCAACGGAGTGGGATCTGGGAGATACGGCCGCAGCAAAAATAGATTTTGAAAAAGCGTATGCGCTCGGCCCTCAGTTTCCTGATCTGGCTGCATATGCCGCTGCGGGGAACATCGTCGTGGGAGACGCGGCACGTGCGCAATCGCTCTTGCTCGATGCGTTCGGTACGACGACCGTCGATAGTGAAATTCTGGCTTATGCGTATTACCAAGTGAAAGATTTTCCGCGCCTGATTGCCGTGTGGCGCTTGCGTACGGCGCAACCGGACGCGCCGATCGATTCATGGTTTGGGCTCGCTGCCGCATATTTCTTATCCGGAAATAAGCCAAAAGCGATTGCGGTCGTGAACGAAGCGGTTGCACTGCATCCGGAGGCGGCAGAGCAAGCCAAGGCAGTCATTGCCCAGATTGAAACTACCTCCGTGCCGCAATGATTCAGGAACACGTTCCTCTCGCCCCACATACCACTTTTAAGATTGGAGGAGCGGCACGTTTTTTCGCAAGCGTTTCAGATTTGCGCGAGGCCGAAGATGCTGTGGCGTATGCCGCCCTGCATCAGGTACCCGTACGCGTGCTCGGCGGTGGCTCCAACGTTCTCGTGAGCGATATGGGTGTCGATGCGCTCGTGCTCGCGTACGGAGCGAAACAGATTTCGTTCGTACCGCATGGTGATACGGTGCATGTGGTTGCTGATGCGGGTGCTCCGTGGGACGAGCTCGTGTCTGCGGCGAGTGCGCGGGGACTCTGGGGTACTGAAAACCTCGCCGATATCCCAGGAACCGTAGGGGGCGCGCTCGTGCAGAACATCGGCGCCTATGGCGCCGAACTGAAAGACATATTCGTGGAGGCAGAAGTGCTCCACCTGCCAAGCAGCACGCAGCGCGTTATTACTAAAAACGAAGCAGGGTTCGGCTACCGCACGAGTTTGTTTAAAAAACAGCCGGAGTTTCTCATCATGCGCGCGACGCTCGCGCTTGCGCCGCTAGGTATGCCGCAGCTCTCCTACCCGGATCTCGTAAAGGCCAATGAGCGCGGGGAAGTACTTAGGACGCCAACTGAGATTGCGGAGGCGGTGCGCCGTATCCGTCGTGGCAAATTTCCGAATCTGGATGAAGAGGGTACTGCGGGCTCATTTTTTAAAAACCCAATCGTGAGCGCCGAACAGGCCGCACGGCTTACGGAACAGTTCCCTGAACTCAGGCAATTCCCGCACAAAGACGGACTGGTGAAAGTATCGCTCGCGTGGATTCTTGATCATGTGCTGCATCTGAATGGTTTTGCTATGGGCCATGCACGTCTTTTTGAACGACAACCGCTCGTGATTGCTACGTCATTTGGTGCAACTGCCGAAGAAGTTGAAAATCTCGGCGCCGAAATTGCGAAGCGTGTATTCGATGCAACTGGCATTGCGATTGAGCGCGAAGTTGAATCGTTCAAACTAAAATAATTTTTTGCAAAGAGTTTTTTAGAAAAGTTATCCACATGCAGCGCAACTTTCGCTGCAATTTTTTTTTAATCGCGCAATAATTAACTTTAGAAACGTTTGCACATCGTATGTTGTGTAAACGGGTCGACCTATCAGCCAACCGTAATACACAACTATCATGGCAAAGAAAAAGATGAAGAAGGCAAAGAAGACCACTAAGCGCAAGGCAAGCAAGAAGAAGGCAACGAAGCGCCGCCGCTAGTTTCTCTTCAAAAACACCTCCCCTCGGGGAGGTGTTTTTGTATATATGCCTCTCGAAAGCAAAATGCTATAGTGCCCCCACTATGGCCAGCTTCCTGTCGAAGCTTTTTTCGAAGAACCAATCAGCTGCTTTTTTGAAAGCGGCTGAGACGGTCGTGGCTGCCGCAGGGGCGCTTGAAGACGGAATTCAGAAGCTTTCTGACGCCGATCTCATTGAGAAGGTTACAGAAGTGCGAGCGCGTTCAGCCAAAGGCGTATCTGAAGCGGATCTCCCCACTGTCTTTGCGCTCGTTCGCGAAGCGGCACGCCGTACGCTCGGTCAACGCCACTATGACGTGCAGCTCATGGGCGGACTAGCGCTCACGCAAGGGAAAATCGCTGAAATGCGAACCGGAGAAGGAAAGACACTCGTCGCAACGTTAGCAGTCTCCGCTGCCGCACTGGCGGGCAAAGGGGTGCACGTCGTCACGGTCAATGACTATTTGGCGCGACGCGACGGTGCGTGGATGGGGCAGGTGTATGCCGCGCTCGGCCTTTCAGTCGGCGTCGTCACCTCGACGGGTGCGTATCGCTATGACGCGTCGCATGTTGAAAAGAAAGAAGATGCGGAGCGTGATGCGCAAGGATCCTTCCGCGTGTTCTACGACTATCTGCGTCCCGTGACGAAAAAAGAAGCGTATGCCACAGATGTTACCTACGCGACTAACAACGAGCTCGGTTTTGATTATTTGCGCGACAACACTGCGTATGATATTTCGCAGATCAGTCAGCGTAGTCATGCGTATGCCATTGTCGACGAGATCGACTCGATCTTGATTGACGAAGCGCGCACGCCGCTCATTATTTCCGGTCCTGCCGGTGATTCTGAAAAACTATACGAACGCTTTGCGGACATTACGCGGGACTTCAAAGAGAACGAAGATTATACGGTTGATGAGAAGCAGCGCGCTGTGCAGCTCACCGAACAAGGCATGCAAAAGGCTGAGACCGCGCTTGGCATGGATAACCTCTATACGGAAGGCGGCATGAAATATGCGCATCATTTGGAAACGGCCGTGCGCGCTAAGGCGCTCTTCCGTAAAGACAAGGAGTACGTCGTTCGAGATGGCGAAATCCTGATCGTTGATGAATTTACCGGTCGTATGCAGCCAGGCCGTAGATGGTCAGAAGGGCTGCACCAGGCCGTTGAAGCAAAAGAGGGAATGGAGGTAAAAGCGGAAACGCGTACTTATGCGAGCGTCACGTTCCAAAATTATTTCCGTATGTACGAGAATCTTGCCGGCATGACTGGTACCGCGCTTTCTTCGGAAGAAGAGTTTTATACCGTATACGGACTCGACGTAGTCGTGGTGCCAACGCACATGGCGATTGCGCGTAAGGATTTCGATGATCTTATCTTTCAAACAGCGGCAGGGAAGTATCGTGCGGTTGCGCGTGACGTGAAGGCGCGGCATGAGAAGGGACAGCCGGTGCTTGTTGGAACAGTGTCTGTTGAAGACAACGAAGCGGTAAGCAGTTATTTGCGCGATGCGGGTATTCCGCACGAGCTGTTGAATGCTAAAAACCACGAACGTGAAGGAGAAATCATTGCGCAGGCAGGCCGAAAGGGGCGGGTCACGGTCGCAACCAATCTCGCCGGGCGCGGAGTCGACATTAAGCTTGGCGGCGATCCGACCGATCAGACGGAGCGCGAAGATATCTTGAAAGTGGGCGGACTTGCGGTACTTGGTACCGAGCGACATGATGCGCGCCGCATCGACAATCAGTTGCGCGGTCGCTCAGGCCGCCAGGGTGATCCGGGTGAAACTCGGTTTTATGTATCGCTTGAAGACAAGCTCATGCGCGTGTTTGCGTCCGAAACCCTCAAAAAGGTCATGGGTTCGTTCGGTATTCCCGAAGATGAGGCGATTGAGAGCTCGATGATTACCAAATCGCTCGAAACGGCGCAAACCCGCATTGAAGGATTTAACTTCGATTCGCGTAAACAGGTGTTGGCATACGACGACGTCATGAATACGCAGCGCCTCGCTATCTACGCGCGCCGACGCGCCGCACTCCTTGGTACCCCGGAAGAGGTAACTGTTACTATCGATGAACTGATTGCCGGAGACGATGCGGCGCGCGTGGCGCTTGAATCTAAGAAAACTGAACTGGGAGCCGACCGGGTCATTATTCTGTTGCGCCGCCTACTCCTTCAGGTGATTGACACGTTTTGGCTTGAGCATTTGGAAACGATGGATTACCTTCGCCGTTCGGTTTCTCTGCGCGCGTACGGTCAGCGTGATCCTTTGATTGAGTATCGTCGCGAAGGACTTGCGCGCTATCGCGACCTCGAAGCACGCATCAGCGAAACGGTGCGCAAGACCATTCCAACGATCGCGCCAGCCGACGATGCGCGCATCCGCGCCGAAGAACAAAAGACGCGCGCAAAGTTGGTTGCCGTAGGTGCCGAAGAGGGCGGTGCGCCGCAGCCCATCATGAAGAATCAGCAGTACGGTCGTAACGATCTCGTGACTATCAAAAAGGGCGAGGAAACGCAGACGCTTAAATTTAAAAAAGCAGAGCCGCTCATCGCGATTGGTTGGGAATTAGTCACTCCGGAAGATTCGCGATCAAACTGAAACAGGTTCGAACAGAATTGGTATCTATGCTAGGGTGCATTTATATATGGCATTTGTTGATGACATAAAGATTGATGCGGCTGCCGGAAAGGGCGGCGACGGTGTCGTACGCTGGATTCATATTAAAGGTACGGACAAGGGTGGCCCAGGAGGAGGTGACGGTGGTCGCGGCGGCGATGTCATCCTTCTTGGTGTTCACGATCTTGCAGCGCTTGCGAATTACCGTTACGAAAAGAAGTTTCGTGCAGAAAATGGCGAAGCAGGTGGAAACGAGCTCTGCCATGGCGGCGACGGTAAATCCATCATGCTGAAAGTGCCGGTAGGCACGGTTGCTACAGTCATTGAGACCGGAGAGACCCATGAAATCACCAAAGAAGGCGAGCAAATCGTTCTGTTCAAGGGAGGAGGAGGGGGAAAGGGAAATGCCCGTTTTAAGGGTTCAACAAACCAAAATCCCTTCCATGCGACTCCAGGTAAGCCCGGAGGAGCGGGAGATGTGCAATTCACACTTAAGCTTATTGCGGATGCTGGTCTCGTTGGCCTGCCTAACGCAGGGAAATCATCGCTCCTGAATGGCCTTACTCGAGCAAAGTCTAAAGTGGGTTCGTATGCCTTTACTACACTCGAACCGGCACTCGGAAGCTTCCATGGACGTATCCTTGCAGACATCCCCGGTCTCATTGAAGGTGCCTCGACTGGACGAGGTCTTGGAACTAAGTTTTTAAAACATATAGAAAGAACAGGAATTATCTTTCATCTCGTCTCGGCAACCCAAGATGACCCCGTTGCAGCATATAGGGAGGTGCGCAAAGAACTTGAGTCATTTGGACATGCACTTGGTGAAAAGAAGGAGATAGTGGTCCTGTCCAAAATTGACCTTATTGATGAAGCCGAGCGAGAAACAAAAGTTGAGCTTCTGAAGCGCGAGACGGGCAGGGAAGTGCTTGAAGTAAGCGTTGAGGACCCGAAAGTCCTGAAAAAGTTCTCCGATCACCTCGCCAAACTCCTCCCCTCTGAAAAATAACCCCTCGAGGCAAATCTTGAGCGAAGGCATGTTGCGAGGAGAGGCTTCGCAGCCGGGTAGGCGAGACGGAGCGAAATTTCAGCAGAAATTTACGCGTACTCCCGCAGCAATATGCAGAGCGAGAGGCGCCCAATCATCCTCTAGGCATTTGAGGGTAAAAACTATAAACTAGTACCAAACAACTATGGGTTATCGCCCCACCATCGGTCTTGAAGTGCATGCAGAACTTCGTACGCAAACGAAGATGTTCTGTTCCTGCAAAAACGACCCTGATGAGGAGCGGCCAAATATACACATCTGTCCGGTGTGTCTTGCGCATCCCGGTACTCTGCCAGTGCCAAACAAAGAAGCGGTCCGACATATTTTGCGCATGGGAGCAGCAATTGGAGGAAAGCTCTCGACTACGTTTAGTGAGTTCGATCGTAAAAGTTACTTTTATCCCGATATTGCAAAGGGATACCAGATCACGCAGTACGAGTATCCGTTTGTAAAAGGAGGAACTCTTTCAGGGGTTGCCATTACGCGTATCCATCTCGAAGAAGATACGGCGCGCTCAACACACGCGGGCGGGAAATCACTCATTGATTTCAATCGAGCTGGTGTGCCGTTGATGGAACTCGTCACTGAGCCAGTGATTCATGATGCAGAGACCGCCGGAACATTTGCACGCGAACTGCAGCTGCTCTTGCGCACCTTGCGCGCCGGGGAAGCAAATTTGGAAAAAGGAGAGATGCGGATCGAAGCAAATATCTCTGTTTCAAAAGAAGAAGGGAAGTTTGGTACCAAAGTTGAAATCAAAAACCTCAACTCATTCCGATCTGTTGAGCGCGCCATTGAGTATGAAGTACAGCGTCAGATCGCTGAGATCGAGAAAGGAGGGAAGGTGGTGCAAGAGACTCGCGGATGGAACGAAGGAAAACAAGAAACCTTCCATCAACGATTTAAGGAGGGTAGTGCAGACTATCGTTATTTCCCAGAGCCGGATGTGTCAAAACTTATATTGAGTGACGTCGCAGAATTTTCAGAAATCGCAATCAAAGAAAGTCTTCCAGAACTTCCGTGGGAAAAGCGTGCACGGTACGCATCAACCTACGCACTCCCCGATGCTGCGATCATGTACCTTACGGGAACGAGTGAGCGCGCCGCTTTTTTTGATTCGGTTGCATCGGCACTACAAAACGAAAACGCACTCGTGCTCCTTGCGGCAAACTACATTGTTTCCGACCTTACAGGTATTTTTGCTAAAACGGGTGTTGAGACATATGAAAAAATAGATCCAAGATCAATTGCCACATTGATACGTATGACGAATGAGGGGAAGCTCTCATCACGCGGCGCAAAAGATCTTCTCAGTGTCTTGGTGGAAGTTGGCGGTGATCCTGAGTCTATTGCGTCGGAGAAAGGATTGCTGCAGGTCAATGACACGAGTGCGCTTGGCGCCATTGTGGACGGCGTGCTCGCTGCAGAAACAAAGGCGGTTGAAGAGTATCGTGCAGGAAAGGAGGCAGCTCTGCAGTACTTGGTAGGGAAGTCTATGAAGGCGAGTGCGGGTGCCGGGAATCCGGGCGTCCTGAAGGAGCTCATTACACAGAAATTGAGCTAAAGGCGAACTTTACTGTGAGTATTAGTGATAACCGGCGCTATGCTGGTTTTTTCATATCTCGGCATGGCGAGAGAGTGGGATATACACAAAGCACTTACATCCAAGACGAGATAGCGCTATACTACTGGCCATGAACGAGATCGTTATTGACGATAAAAAATATATCTCCTCCAAACAAGCAGCCGAACTCACTGGTTATGCAAAAGATTACGTGGGCCAGCTTTGCCGAGAAGGCCGAGTCCCAGCTCGGCTCATTGGGCGTAGTTGGTACGTATTAGCTTCTGCAATCCAGGATCATAAATTTGGCACTGAAGAGGTAAAAAAGGCCCCACTATCAACTGCACCTCAGACTATAAAAGAGTCCGTGCTCGCGCAGACTTGGGAAGCTCCACGATATAAGCAAGAAACAGAAAGCCATTTTCCATCAATAAATAAACTATCCGCTCCACGTCCACAAGCTCCAGAAAGGGGTCCAGAAGAAGAGAAGACAGACGAGCTCGGTACCATGCAGGTCATGCATGACGCTTGGAAAGATTGGTTTTCGGGTATCAAACAGCAAGAATCAAAAGCAGCAGTTGAGAGTGCAGAACCGGCAATGGAGATACGTGAGGAGTCGAAAGAACTCTTTATTGAGACTGCTGAGGTACAGATTCCCATACACGCCGTAGAACGGGCGGAAATAGCACCTATTAAGCGATACGGTGAGTCGGAGATTCCTCAAGAGATGGTACAGAAAGAGACTTCTGGATCGAATCCTCCCAAGAAGGGCAAAAAGAGATCGAATCGTTTACTTAAAGCGCTTTTTCTACTTACGGCTCTCAGTTCAGTTTTTCTAGGCGTAATTGGTCTTGGTTTTGCAGATAAAATAATCTCGTCTCAAATTTACCTATATCAACTAGCAGGAATCACTGTCATAAAAGATAAGTAAATAAAGGTTTTCTCGTCTCGTATATACAAGTCTGATTTGATATATCAAGGAAGTAATATAAAATCACAAATTTATTATTTTCTGCGGATTTTTATACAGATTTCTTTAAAAAAGAGCGATTTTTTGTAATAAGGAGGCAATCACTACATATCTCTATGCAAAGAACAATTTATTCTTCGCACAATGTAATGAGATATAATTTTGCGAAGATAAAAATTCAACTAAAGTACGAAAACTTTTGATAGAAACGTCATTTAAAACATACATTTATATAGGTAGAGCGGATAGCCGGAATAACTAGTGTATATAAAGCGCATTAGCAATTGCTAATCCCGGCTGTTCTTAGAGGAATACATGTAAGTCAACGCCTATAGGGAAGAAAGTTGCTCGATAGAGTAATAAATCACAGGTTTTGTTGACAAAGAACCGTCATAGCGAGCTTGGTTTGGCAGCAAATGACCATTTGTAGCTGTAACAGGACCTCAAACCCGCTCCCCTGGGTAATAAACCGATCAAAAAAGACTTGCAGATCATCGGAGGTGACATATGGATTTTATGAAAATTTTTCAAATGTAGAAAGGCAAAAAAGTTTTTATTTTTAATGCGACTTATCCACAAAGAAAATAGGAGGAATAACAGAATAGCAAGGTAGAATCTAAGTAATTCGGCTATCCGACATGGATCCTCTCT
>DATLDL010000044.1:0-4880 GCA_035525885.1 Minisyncoccota bacterium
CGGACTGCGCACCGTTCGCCCACACTTATACGCACTTGAAAAACTCGGCGTCTCGATTGAAGCGCTCTCTGATCGCTATCATGTAACCCACAGCAAGCTGCATGGCGCGGAAATTATTTTGCACGAATCAAGTGACACGGCGACCGAGAACGCACTCTTTGCCGCTTCACTCATTCCTGAAACGACTACCATTAAATACGCATCGCCTAACTATCAAGTGCAGGAGGTATGCGGCTTTTTGAAAGCGCTCGGCGTACGTATAGAGGGCATTGGCACTACCACCCTTCAGGTGACCGGACTTGCTGAGGCGCCACGCAAAAATATTGACTACAGCGTGGCGCAAGACCCGACTGACGCCATGTTTTTCATTGCTGCTGCCATTGTGACGCACTCCAAGCTCGCCATTACCGGCGTGCCTATTGAGTTTTTGGAAATTGAGCTCTTCATACTAGAAAAGATGGGACTCATCTACTCACTCAGTAGTCCACGCGTATCGGAAAATGGCATTACGAAATTGGTTGATCTCCATCTTGAACCATCCGAACTCACGGCATTTCCAGAAAAGATTCATCCACGCCCGTACCCAGGACTCAACATTGATAACCTCCCCTTCTTCGCCGTTATTGCGACTGTCGCAAAAGGTACCACCGTCATTCATGACTGGGTATTTGAGAAGCGCGCCATTTACTACACCGAGCTTGATCGCTTAGGCGCACACACCATCCTCCACGACCCGCATCGCATTTCTATAGAAGGACCGACAAACCTCAAGGCCGCAGAGATCATTTGCCCGCCTGCGCTTCGCCCCGCCACTATTCTTTTAGTCGGCATGCTTGCCGCAAAAGGTCGCTCGGTACTCCGTCACGTTTACAGCATTAACCGCGGCTACGAAGAAATTGTGGAGCGGCTGCAAGCAATAGGCGCATCAATTTCTTCTTCGGCGGAGTAGGTATGAATCCCGTTAGAGATGACGGCATGTGTTATGTCTACATTATCCGAAGTCTCTCAAGCGATTATTGGTACACCGGCGTCACAGGTGATTTACGGAAACGCTTCAGCCAGCACCAAACAAGCTCTCGCGGGTGGACGAAAAAACACCGTCCGTACGAACTGATATATTACGAAGCATGTCGCAAGATAGACGACGCGAAAGCGCGAGAGAAGTATCTGAAAACCGGGATGGGAAAACGGTATCTAAAAAATCGGCTGAAGCATTTCCTATCTCTAACGGGATGAAGGACATTAAAGACATTCTTGCGGCAAAAAAGCTGGAGAAGAGTCGTAAGACCGAGCGCGGCGAGCTGATGCGTTTTTTTCAGCGGCATTTGAATTATTCTCGCAAGCAAGACGGGCTGCCGCCCATGACCATGGGTCACTTAGGCACAGTGCTGGAGAAAATTCCTACGAACGACCTCTACTATCTCCAAAGCGTGTGCAGCAAAGCGCCACACTTCAGTAAAAGATTCTGGTGGGAGATAGACCCGAAAAAGCATAAGAATCCTCAGCCGTTTTAAGTATTTTCTGCTATAGTGCGCCACATGTCCGCGACAAAAGCAATCGTGCAAGAGGGCACGCCCGTGCTCCGCGAAATAGCGCAACCTGTTCCCGAAACAATGTTCGGGACTGCGGAGCTTGCCAAAATCATCGCTGACATGAGTGCAGCGCTCGATAAAGAGGAAGATGGTGTTGCGCTTGCAGCGCCGCAAATTGCAGTCCCCTATCGTATCTTTATTGTGCGCATGGACCGTACGGTACCGCCGCCGCCTGAAGTCGACAACGCTCCGACCGCAAAAGCGAAAGCAATCGTGGACGTGTATATCAATCCGGAAATCGTCAAAACCTCCCGCAAACGCGCGAAGGCAGACGAGGGATGCCTTTCCGTACGCGGCGTTTACGGCACGACCAATCGCCACGAACGCGTAACGCTCAAGGCGCGTCACCTAGACGGCTCACCTACCATGCGCGGCGCAGGCGGCCTTCTTGCGCAAATTTTCGAACACGAGGTAGACCATCTGAACGGCATCCTCTTTATTGATCATGCTGAGAACATGGTTGAGATACAGCGCACCACTGAATCCCATGCAGCATAAATTCGCTTTTTTCGGGACACCAGACGTCGCAAAACAAACACTTGCGACGCTTATTGAGCACGGTTTTGTGCCTGCCGTAGTCATTACCAATCCCGATGCACCGAAAGGTCGCGGTCTCACGCTTACGCCGTCACCGGTAAAAGAGTGGGCGCTTGCACACAATCTTCCCGTACTCACGCCCGAAACGCTCGACACAGAAGCTCTTGCGGGAGTGCAGGCACATGGCTGCGAATACGCCGTGGTGGTCGCGTACGGAAAAATTTTTCCCGAAATGTTTATCGATGCGTTCCTCAAAGGAGTTTTAAATGTGCACTACTCCCTATTGCCGAAATATCGCGGCGCAACGCCCATGGAAGCCGCGCTTAAAAACGGTGACGCCGTAACCGGCGTCACCGTGCAGAAAATGGTGCGCGAACTTGATGCAGGAGATATTCTCGCTCAAATCGAACTCCCTATTGCCGTATCTGAAACCGCGCGAGAACTGCGCCCACGACTTATTGAAGCGGGAGCGAAGCTTCTGGTAGAGACCCTTCCCGCATTTGAACGTGGCGAGATTGTACCAATTGCTCAGGATGCCACGCGCGTTACGCGCGCGGGCAAGTTTAAAAAAGAAGACGGAAAGCTTGATGTGTCAGCACTTGGACCGCAGAACTGGAATACCTACCGCGCATACGCCGATACTATTGGTACGCACTTTTTTACTGAAAAAGGCACACGCCTGAAAATTACCCACGCATCGTTGTCGCCTTCCGGCGATTTTGTAATCGAACGAGTTATTCCCGAAGGTAAGCGCGAACTACCCTACGCAGATTTTAAAGAATAAAAAACGGCCATCCCCCTGGGCGGCCGTTGTGTTTTTTATCGCTGTGACGGGCATCTTTCTTTGTGCGAGAACTGAATCGTGCCCGTGCTTTTTATGATCTTGACTCTGCACTTGCACGAAAGAATCAGGTGGCAACGACTCTCGACGTAGGCCTCCGGTGTAAAGCTCGTTTCCGGATGGTCGACCCACTCAAGCAGATGCTCGTGCCCCTTAGCTTTCGCCAAAGCTATCGCCTCAGCTTTTCTCTGTTCGATCCGCAACTCTGTTTTTGTCAGAAGAGCGGATACGAGCGACTGCATTTCCTCATTTTGCGACTCCATACTTCATGCCCTCCCGCTGTGGTGATGTATCGCGCGGCTTCGTGTCATGAACCGTGCGCGGAACAATGACCGAATAGGCCCCAAAACAAACCAGGTACAGGGGAATAATGCTCGCCGCATAAGGTGTCCAACTCGGAAAGCTGGTCGGCGGATCACACAGCTCTCCTTCCTGAATCATCTTCAGGAGAAGCATCGAGACCACATACCCGACCAGAACGGCAAACGCGAAGATCGTTCGAATGATCCTCATTGCGCGCTCTCCTCGTTTTCGAGACCGGCAACCATCGGTGTCTTCTTGTACCACCGCGCACCGAGCCAGTAGACCGCATACACCAGGCACAACACCGCAATCAGCTTCAGCAGCATGTACTTCTCCCCATAGATGAATGAACGAGACAGAAACGAAAAAAGAAGGTGCTTCCGTTGTGGATTATAACACAAAAGCCATCCGGCGTCCTTGACGCCGGATGGCTTGGTTTGCTCAAGAGTTATTTATCAAATCGGAGCATATTTTTAATAGCTGCCCCGCCACGCCTGAAGAGATGACGTGCCTTTCCTTTTGAATGCTTCACTTCTCGCAGAAGTTCATCGCGCACCGCATCTACTGCTTCCTCAAGAGTGATTCCCATGGCTTCTGCACGGAAAAGCTTGCCATTCACATTCAAATTTCCTTCAGCGCGGTATTTAGCGCCTGCCCGCTCAACACTTACCGACTCTTCAATTTCGCACGCAAGACTTGCCACCTCCCCTTCACTCATCAGTTTCTCAAGTGCTCCCATCTTTTCTTCTATAAGTGCCCGTGAAGCACCTGATAGATCGTGACCCGTACTCTTGATGGTGATGTTCATCCCGTTAGAAATAGGACGCGGACGCAAAAGAAACCGTGCGACCGAACCCTATTCGATAAAAGCTAGTAAATGATCCCGCATCGTGGCTTCGACAGCGTCCGCGATTTCTAACGGGATTCATACGTCGGGCATTATAACACTTCGGCTTTCTAGTAACGGTTAGACTCTCGCTTTTGAGTATTGGTTGGTGAGATACGCCACAATGTCTTCTGACTCATACATCTCTATACTGCGATCGGCATCTACCAAATACGGCACTTGCTGCTTGCCACCACGTGTCCGCAATTCTGCTGCATATTCGGGATTCGCAATATTTTTGAGTTCAAACACGATGCCGAGTTCGTGTGCAGTTTTCAGTACCTTAATGCAATACGGGCACAGGGGACGCATATAAAGCGTGAGCATATCCTTACTATATCAGGATACAGGCGCGATACCGGGCGTTACGTTTTAAACTCCAAACCCCATGTCGCCAGCGACATGGGGTTTTTGATTAGATAAGATCATTGCGGAGACCAGCCCGCGACTCCTTCCTTGATGCAAAGAAGGAAGTCTTTCGGAATGTCATTCGGATCTGTCTCATCTAGTAAACGCGCATGAATCTCTGCCGGATCGAGCCCTGGCAACTCTTCTTCCTCATCTTTTTCCATTACTTCTTGCATAAGCTCTTCGTTATAGAGCTCAGCTTGATATAAGAGTGCCACATCAACTTCGTCCGGCATTGTGGGCAATGGTGAGACGAGTATTTGCTGCATGAGCTGTTCGCCGGTCACGTCGTCAAACATTTTCTTTTCGAGCC
>DATLDL010000045.1:0-2755 GCA_035525885.1 Minisyncoccota bacterium
GCCATACACGCTCGCGTGACACTGGCCGTATCTACGGCCTCTCATTTCACTCCAGTAGTACCGCAGGAGGAAAAACGATTCCGGAAATTCTGGTTACCGTCTCGTTTGCACGTATCGCAAACCTTGAAATGCGTGAACGGCTGCGCCAGCTCGGGAAAGAAGACCCGTTATTTACAAAGTGCGGAAGCTACCACGAGGAGAAGGAAACAGGACACTACCGCTTCACGCTTTCTGCTCGACACTTAGAAACGAGTGCGGAAGTGATGGGGGTGTTAGTGCGCATGCTGCAAACGCCGCTCTTTGAGAAATATCAGCGAGAGGAGCCAGCAGATTCGCTTCAGCTGCTGAGCGTCCTCGTGGCGCCACAGTGGCTTGGCGGTTACATATATCCGACCTTGCGTCACTGGCTTACGCGTACGGGTATGGAGGCCGACAAGAAGCGTGTGGCACATCAGTATGCAGGCATGCTCCCGGTCGAGATAGAAACGGCAATGCAGCTCACCTGGCGTACCATCGCTTCCAAAGAGCTGAAAAGATACCGTACCGACTGCCGGGCAAGCATTCGGGAAGACGGTCGCTTCTTGCTCGGGTGTTATGGCAACGCGTGCGATGTTGCCATCTATCCCGACGGTGATGATGGCGCTACAGCGGACTATGTACTTTCAGAATACGCATGCCACAATCTGGACTTTGCGGCCCAACAACTGACGTTGTTTACAGGCATCGCTGCTCTCCATACGGTTGCCGATAGGGAATTGCAGTCGTCATAAAAAACACCCGACGTGAAGCGCGTCGGGTGTCTTCTTTTTCACTCGTTTACACAAGATCTTTGAGGTGTTCTGCAAGGCCGAGGAGTGGAAGTATCAGATCTTCTTGCGTCTCACGATTACGAAGTACAGCGGAACCCTCTAATGCTTCTTTGCGACCCATGATGAGCATGTACGGCGGGTTGGTTTTTTCGACGTGGAGCATTTGTTCGCTGAGTGACTCAAGACCGATGGTTTGTGCAAGCGGCACGTGCGCGCGCTTAAATTCTTCAGCAAGCCGGATTGAGGTGCGCTTTGCCTCTTCACCAATATGGACGAATACAAAACGCATACGGCTTGGTTTTTTTGCAGGCGGCACTTTGTCAGTTGCTGTTTCAATGCGTAGCACGGCGCCCGCGGCAGTGACTGGTGTTTTGAAAAAGGCGCGCGCGAGATCGTTATAGCGCGAGCCCCAGGCGACGACACGATCATTTACTTTGAATTCAAAACACGTTTCGGACCATGTTGCGCCGCGAGAAATAAGACATGGTGCCAGTTCATACGGCGTTTCAGTCATTTCAAGGTATTCGAGGAGTTCCTCAAAGCGTTTACGGCTCGCATCCGAAAGGTGGTCTGTGGGCGCCGGAAGATCGTCAGCGCACGCACGCTCAATTAAGAGATCTGCCGCTTCAAATACATCGCGCTTCGCGCAGTTGGTGCAGTCTTCAGGAAGGGTAGCCGCACGCTTTTTGAAAAAGTTGCCGAGCTCGCGCGCGAAACGTGCGCGGGTCTCTTTGTCGCCGAGCGTATTAATACGAATTTTTGGTTCGTCTTTAAAAAGATCTTGCGTGAGCGCACGCAGTGCGCGAATAACCACCGCGTCTGCAATAGCACGGTCTGCGCCAATGGCGTGAAATTGCACTGTTGCCTGCTTGGGTGCGGCGCGACCAGGAGCAATGTTGGTGTGCCAAAGGAAAAGCGGCTTACCAAGCCCTGGCGCAATGCCATTGTCGCGACACTGCTTCAGAAATGATGCAATTGATTGTGCGGTTTGGTCGAGCGAGTCGATGACTAAGTTTTCAGGGTATGCCGTTTTTGTAGCAGTGCCGCGCGATGCGGCTGCAAGTGCGGAAAGAGAGGTAAAACCATAATACTGACCGACGGCGTGTGCTTTGCGGAGAACATCTTCAGCGGAAAATGCGTCGCGTTGCATATTAATTTCGTGCAAGTGAGAGGGCGTGTGGCAGAAGTGCGGTCGTGGTGCTTGCGTGCGAGTAGTCAGCGCCGCCAGGAGTGAATCCGGCGCGTGAGACGGGCAAGAGGCGTAGGAATACATGACCAATGATGTCGTTTGCGGGAAGCGGACCCCAGACGCGGGAGTCGGAACTGTTGGGACGATTGTCCCCCATGACGAAATACTCGCCATCGGCAAGTGTGGAGTTGCCGTTATAGGTTGCATCCTCTGCGGTTACGTAGGGTTCAGGAAGCGTAACGGTAGTGCCGGCGGGCTCGGTAATAGTCACTTCACCTTTTCGTATAGAAACTTTCTCACCCGGGAGACCGATTACGCGTTTGATGTAAAAGACGGAGGGATTTTTAGGGTAGCGGAAGACGATGACGTCGCCGCGCGCAGGCGTTTTGAAGCGATAGCTGATCTCGTCGACAATAAGGTAGTCAAGATTTTCAAATGTGGGATGCATCGATTCGCCATCAACCACAAACGGAGAGACGATGAACGCGCGAAGCGGCAGAACGATGATGACAATGAGGAGGGTGAGTGTGAAAAGATCTTTCAGAAGACCGCCACTCTTTTGTTCCATGCGACGCATTGTACTCTTGTGCGTTTGGCGCGCAAGTTTTTGATGCAAATGGAAGCCCGCCGCGGGTACGCGGCGGGCTGATGCGGTTACTTCTGCTGCTGTGGCGAATCGTTTGCCGGAACTCGCGGCAAGGTATGGGTGACGGATTGCTGTTGTTGCAGACCGATCTCCATCTGCTCTGCGAACTGT
>DATLDL010000049.1:0-12911 GCA_035525885.1 Minisyncoccota bacterium
GCGGCGGCGGCGGCGCGTACATGACTTGTTCCAATGATGCCGGAGGACCAAATATAACGCCGCCTGACACGGTCACATTTACTGCAGTTGCTCACGATGGCGCCCATGCCAACTACACCTTTGACGATACGTATGGTCCTGGCAAAGTCGGAAGCAGTCTCACGTATACCCAGGACTACACCACTGCGGATTCTGGAAAGGACGTAGCAGTTACGGTTGCTGCAGCAAACGCAACCACCCCAGTTGCATGCGGTACTGCACTCCACGTAAATACCACAACAAATAGCTGTGGCGTAACACTCGAACCTATCATTACTCCTGATGACCCGCGTGTAACCCCTGGAGGTAGCACGGTCATTCGCTGGCACAATGACAATGCAGCATCCTGCACCATAAGCAGAAATGGTGTTTCAAATTGGGCTAACTCATCCGGATGTGTTGTGGACGATAGCAAAACAGACTCCGGTATTTCAGCTGCAACCACCTACTGCATCACCTGCGATAACGACACAGGGAACACGGCATGCACCACGGTGAATGTGGGAGGATTAGAGTTCGAAGAATTCTAGTGGGTCACCGAAAGAACCCCCGCCGCCTTCCCAGGCGGCGGGGGTTCTGCTATAGTCTTGGGCACAATGAAAAAAGACATCCATCCGAGCGACTTTCGTCCGGTTATCTTCGAGGATATTGCCTCGGGAGCGCGTTTTCTTATTGGCTCTACCGCACACTCTAAGGAGACGGGGAAGTGGGAAGACGGCAAAGAATACCCAAAGGTAATCGTTGAAATCTCGAGCAAATCACACCCGTTTTACACGGGCGAAGACCGTACGCTTGATACTACGGGCCGCGTCGAACGCTTCAAGCAGCGCGCCGCAAAGAAGAAATAAACTCACCCCATCTGCGTCGTTGCGGGTCCCGGTGATGTGTCTCGTCGTACATCTGAGTACGCTTCCACACATCACTTTCCCGCGCCTCGCATCTGGGGCGATTTTATTTCTTCTCCCTTACAGGCACCGCGTCTGATATCCTTCTAGGTATGGAATATTCTCCTGAATTCAAAAAGAACCACTCCGTGGCCTATTTGGCGGAAGAATACGAACGCCTCACTGAGGAGGCAGCAGACGCAACTGCCGCAGCGGGAAGTGATGTGGAGCTGCTACAGGTGGCTGAAGCAGATACGACGCGTATCCTCGCACGTCAAAAAGAGATCCTTGCTGAAATCGAGCGGATTCTCACGAAAGAAAAAGAAGAAGAATCAAAGCCGACAGCAATCGTGCTTGAAATGCGCGCCGGCGCCGGCGGAGACGAGGCATCTATTTTTGCACGAGAACTCAAAGAGATGTATCAGAAATTTGCAGAAGCCAAGGGATGGAAGGTGCGTTTGATTGACGATATGACGATTGAAATTGGGGGTACCGCCGCCTACGATGCGCTTCACTACGAAATGGGGGTACACCGCGTCCAGCGTGTGCCCGCAACGGAAAAGTCAGGTCGTATTCATACTTCGACGGCCTCGGTGGCCGTGCTGCCTATCCGTTCAAAATCAAAAATCGTCATCAATCCCGCAGATATTTTGATGGAATTTTCCCGCGCCGGCGGCGCGGGTGGTCAGAACGTTAACAAGGTGGAAACGGCCGTACGGCTCGTCCATAAGCCAACCGGCCTTGAAGTGCGCTCTCAGGCAGAGCGTTCCCAGCAGGCAAACCGCGAAAAGGCCATGCAAATTCTCTCTGCAAAGATTGAGCAGCGCCATGAAGAGGAGGAGGCGAAAAAGCACGCCGCAGAGCGTAAAAGCCAGATTGGCACAGGCGATCGCTCCGAGAAAATTCGCACCTACAACTTCCTACAAGACCGTGTTACGGACCATCGGCTCAAAGAATCGTGGCATAACTTGCCCAAGATTATGGCTGGCTACATTGACGATATGGTGGATGCCCTGAAAACGGCCGCCGCAAGCGGGGGAGTAGGCCCTGCAGAAGAGGAGGAGTAATTGCTTCACTTGCACGAGGGAAGCTTTTCGGGTACAGTGCCGGAACACATGAAAGCCGTCGCAAGTGCACAGGATGTACAGCGCCTCTTCGATACAGGGGCGCATTTCGCGCATGTAAAAGCACGCCGCCACCCCTCCATGAAGCCCTACCTCATTGGTACCAAGGGCCGCAGTGAAATCATTGACCTCGCCAAGACCGAAGATCAGATCGTAATCGCAAAGCGCGTCATGGAAGCCCTCGCGCGAGACGGTAAGACAGTTCTCTTTGTAGGCGGCAAGACGGAAGTCTCTACGCTCGTGAAAGAGGCCGCAAAGACCGCAGGACAGCCCTACGTTGCGACTCGTTGGCTCGGCGGCACTATCTCTAACTTTCCGGAAATCAAGAAGCGTATTGACCGCCTCGCCTCGCTCCAGGAAGAGCGCGCTGCAGGTACGCTTGCTAAGCGCCACACGAAGCTCGAGCTCGTATACTTGGGTCGCGAAGAGAAACGCCTTGTAGAGCGCCTCGATGGCATCACTGGCCTTGCAAAGCGTCCTGACGCACTCCTGGTTGTAGATACCAAGCGTGAGAAGCATGCGGTCAAAGAAGCGCGCGATGCGGGTATCCCTGTCATTGGCATCATGAGTTCCGACTGCAACCTGAAAGACGCCGTGTATCCCATCGTTGCAAACGATGCATCACGCGAAGCGGTCAAGCTCATCCTTAAGGAGCTTGCAGAGGCGTTTGTGAAGGGCCGTACAGTCTAAGGAGCCCAATACTCTTCTAGGTGACGCTTCAGGCGTTGAAAGTGTTCGTTGAATTTTGTATACTTAATTTATCTTTCATATGGAACTTACGACGGACATCATCAAGGAGCTTCGAGACAAAACCGGGGTGTCGGTCATGCAGTGCAAAAAGGCCCTCGAAGAAGCGGGCGGCGATCTTGCGAAAGCAGAGGTTATTTTGCGTAAGCGCTCGGCAGCAGCGGCGGAAAAGAAGTCAGACCGTGAACTTGCCTCAGGAGCCGTGGGAAGCTATGTCCACGAAGGATCTATTGGTGCCATGGTTCTCCTGTCCTGCGAAACAGATTTCGTTTCAAAGAATCCTGAATTTGCCGCACTTGCGCGCGATGTTGCCATGCAGGTTGCCGCAACCAATCCTAAATTTAAAACAGCAGAAGAAATCCCTGCCGATGTAAAAAATGCTGCAACCTCAGTGTTTGAGACGGAAGTGCAGGGGAAGCCGGAAGATATGAAGCAGAAAATTCTTGACGGGAAGATTGCAAGTTATTTTCGCGACCAGGTGCTTCTGGAGCAGGCATACATTAAGGACGAGTCGAAGTCGATTCGCGAGTTGTTGAACGAAGCGACACAGAAATTCGGCGAACGTGTCGAGATTTCTGGTTTCTCACGCCTTTCGCTCCGCGCATAATATATGCTGTATCTCTTTACCACCCTAGGTACACTTGCACTACTTGGTGGGTTCATGGCATTCACACGATTTGAAACCACGCGTGGCGTGCGCTTTTTTGCCGCACCTCGTGATCGATTTGATGCACAACTCAATCGTATTGGATTCATTATCGCGCATGTTGATTTTGCAGCATGGCTGCGCGATGAGGTGCGTCACATAATTGAACGTACCGGGCATGCCATCGCCCACCTCACGCTCCAGGTCGTCCGTTCCGTAGAGCGTCTTCTGACGCGCGTAGTAAAGCACTTCCGTACGAAAGAGAGCGTACGCGAGGTGCCCCGCGAATCCGACCGCCCGTTTATAGGTGCGATGGCAAACTTCAAAGCGCAGCTTTCGATTGCGCGTCCTGTGCACGAAGAAGCGCTGCATAAAATTTCCTAGTTTTGGACCGTTCGTTCATATAAGAAAATATGCTATTTTTCTTGTGTTCACCTCATTGCCGGGGTAAGTAAGCTTGCCCCGGCTGCATTCGGGTGAAATAAACGAGGACGTTCATTTCGTCCCTCACATGCCGGGGTAGCTCAGTTGGTAGAGCAACTGATTTGTAATCAGTAGGTCGCGAGTTCAAATCTCGCCCCCGGCTCAAAAGTTGTACCAAGTGAATATTAATACCATCTCTTATGTAAGAGATGGTATTCTAAGTACACGATGCAGCGGACATGTGCTTATTGTGAAAGAGAGTTGAAACAGAGATGGAATCTAAAATTCTGTTCGAATCAGTGTCAGGCGGATTTTCGATATAAGACCTTTAAGGATGGGTGGATTACAGGTAGTCGAAAAGTGATCACAAAAAATATTTCAGGTCATATCAAGAGATTTCTTTTAGAAACATATGGCGATAAGTGTTCGCGGTGCGCGTGGGATGAAAAACATCCCACAACTCTTCGAGTACCTTTGGAGGTTGACCATGTTGACGGTAATTCAGATAACAACGCAAGGGAGAATGTAAGGTTGCTTTGTCCCAACTGCCATTCTTTAACCCCCTCTTTCCGAAATTTAAATAGAGGGAAAGGACGATCGTGGCGAAAAGAATATCTGAAAAAGAATACACCCTCTCACAAAGCTATTTCTTTGTAGTGGTTGCGGTGCTGGTCGCGAGCGCTCCGGGAGGGAACTTTTTTTCGAGATTTTCGAGGGTGGTGAAGCCGTAGGTGGTTTTGCCCTGAATTACAAATGCTGGGAATTCTGCCTTGAGTTTGAGGAGCGACTCAAGTGTCGCAAGCGCGCCCAATTTCAAACGATAATCAAAAGAGTAGACGCGCAGGTTCGGATACGTATTGCGCAGGTAGGAAAGGGTATAGCCGGCTTTGTCACAGCTACTGCATTCGCCGGCGCTATTTGAATAGAAATACAGCACCGTCACGGGATTAGTTTTACATGCAGTCGCTAGCTGTTTGGTGATGAGGTAATCGCGAATTTCCAGAAGAGTGTACTGCTGCTTTAGGCGGATCACCTGAGTGTTCTCACTCCCTAACTGATTCTCAGTATAGGAGAGGCGGTCGCCAAGGTCAGAGAGTTCGCTTGAAAGGCCGCGGATCTGATCCGCCGAGTCACAGGGAGCAGCAGCAAGCAGGTTAAATTGCGTATCGAGCGAGAGTGTATCGATAGAGAGTTGGCTCTCAATAGCGGAAAGCTCCTCGATACGCGCCGTATTTAAATAGTTGATCGCGTAAGCAACTGTGCCTACGATGAGGATAGTGATCCCGAGGGCAATAAGGGCGTTGCGGGCCGGAAGTGACATAGTGTGTGGCACTCTAGCGCCACGTACGCTTTTTGT
The DNA here is from genome assembly GCA_035525885.1 of Minisyncoccota bacterium. Taxonomy (GTDB): domain Bacteria; phylum Patescibacteriota; class Minisyncoccia; order Phycocordibacterales; family Phycocordibacteraceae; genus C7867-001. The sequence goes on from DATLDL010000049.1 coordinate 5,221, forward strand.
TAAGAGTGACGTCTGCTACTGAGCGAATGAGCCAGAGGGGCGCAATAAAGCCGTACAGCACCAGGTAGGAAAAGAGTCCTGAAGCAAGGGAGCCGGGCGTACGCGACATCTTCTTTCCGAATGCGATAAAGGAAAGACTGAAGAGTACGGTGCACGCGGCAAGAACGAGATAGAGTTCAGAAGGAAAGTAAAACCAATCAAAAAAGGTGCCGTGAGGCATGAGTGCATATGAAAGCGGGATGCCAGACCGTACTTCAGCTGCTGCAAGCGCGTGGGTTGTACCCTGAAAAACTGCGAGACCAAACGCAAGAATGCTGCTCGCGATGCCAAGACAGGCAAGTGGAATCACGAGCATGCCAAGCGCGCCGTGTAACCGATTTCCCATAAGGTGGCGATACTCATTAAGAATATTGCGCAAGAAACCGGTGGTCCAGCGCGTGCGCTGGCGTAGGAGTACGGGAATTGTTTTTGGTGTTTTGGTATATACGCGGGCACGGGGCGCGTTTTCAATACGGTAGCCGTTACTTTGAAGACGGAGTGCCATTTCAAGATCTTCAGTTTGGTGGCCATGGCGAAAGTTACCGAGCGCGCGCACGATTTCTCTGCGGTAGAGCGAAAAAGGTCCTGGAGTTACATACAGACCGTTTACGGACGCGAGTGCGTGGCGAAGCGTGATGCCGAAGTTGTATTCCGCGTGCTGCATGTGTTGCAGCATGTTTTCCGGCTTATGCACGGACATAGCTGCAGTCGCTGCAGCCACTATGGGTTCGACAAAGCAGGGAATCATTTCTGACAAAGCGTCTGGTTCAACAAAGGAGTCTGCATCAAGGCACCCCACAATTTCTGCAGTAGTTGCTGCAATCCCGGCATTCAGCGCTGTGTGCTTACCTCCATTTTCTTTACGGATTATTTTTACGCGAGGGTTATTTCTAAACTGTGCCATCGCGCTGGGAGTTTCATCTTTCGAGCCGTCGTCCACCAAAATTACTTCGAGCTTTTCTTGGGGATAGGTAAGTGCAAGGAGTGACTCGCAGGTCGCCGCAACTGTCGCGGCTTCGTTGTAGCAGGGCACAATGATGCCAACGGTTGGGAGTTCGGAGATTTCCGCAAGAGAGCGTCTTCGCGCCTGGCGCGCGGGCTTTGAAAGCAGATTCACCAAAATGAACGATTCAAAGAAAATCGCAATAAAGAGAAACGGGTAGGCAAGAAGCTCTGGCCCCATCGTGGGAAGACTATACCATAATGGCGTATTTCCGGCTTATTCCGGCATCTGTTATGCTTCTTTGATGCATCCTGGTCGCTTACATCCCATCACGATCGCCATACGCGAAATCGCAGACATTTTTGGTCGCATGGGTTTTGGTATTGCCTACGGCCCCGAACTTGAAGACGATTTTCACAACTTCACCGCACTCAATGTGCCGGAAGATCATCCGGCGCGCGACATGCAGGATACCTTCTGGATTAAAGGGCAGCCCGGCCAAGTACTTCGCACGCATGCAACGTCCGTTACCATTCGCGAGCTTGAAAAAATGGCGAAAGAGGGAAGAGCGGAAGCGCGCTTCATCAATCCAGGGAAAGTGTTCCGCAACGAAGCCACCGACATGACGCACGAGGCACAGTTCTATCAACTCGATGGCTTTGCAGTTGGTCCCACAGGCACGGTGACACTCGCGCATCTCAAGGGAACGCTCGAACGTTTTTACCGCGAGTATCTTGGCCCTTCAGCAAAGGTGCGCTTTCGCCCCAGCTTCTTCGGCTTTACTGAGCCATCGGTAGAAATTGACGTGTGGTTTGAAGCGCCCGGAAAAGAAGGCCGTTGGCTTGAAACTGCGGGAGCCGGTATGTTGCATCCGAACGTACTGCGCAATGCAGGTCTCGATCCAGAAAAAGTTCAAGGATTCGCCTTTGGTGGCGGACTCGAGCGTTTAATCATGGTCAAGCATGGCGTACCTGACGTACGCCTCTTTCACTCGGGCGATATTCGTTTCAACTATGGCTTCCTGCCTGCGCAGGCAGGTGAGGAAACGGCAGTATGAAAATTTCGCGTACATGGTTGAATCAGTATTTTGAAAAGCCGCTACCAAATGTAGAGCAAATTGCGGATGCTTTTACCTTTCATGCATTTGAAATCGATGAGGTTCAGGGTGACATGCTCGACGTCAAAGTACTTCCGAATCGCGCGGCAGACTGCCTTTCGCATCGCGGTCTTGCAAAGGAGCTCTCGGCAATTCTTGATGTACCGCTTGCAAAAGATCCGCTACGCGAGCTGCTCACAGATTTTCCAAAGACAAACGAACTTACGGTTACGGTTGAGGATTCGGAGAAGTGTCTTCGATACATGGGTGCGGTAGTGAAAGGGGTAAAAGTCGGACCGTCACCAGCATGGCTCAAAGAGACACTTGAATCAGTAGGGCAGCGCTCAATAAATAACGTTGTGGATGCCACCAACTACGTCATGCTCAACCTAGGTCAGCCGCTTCATGCTTTTGATGCCTCAAAACTAAAAACTAAAAACGAAACGCTTCAGATCAATGTGCAAGGAGCTCAAAAAGGAGAAAAAATCACGACGCTCACGGGAGACGAGTTCGAGCTTCCGGAAGGAACAGTGCTTATTGCCGACGGACATAGCGGCGCACCGCTTGGTATTGCGGGTGTGAAAGGTGGAAAGATGGCTGAAGTAGGAAGCGATACGACCGATCTTGTTATTGAAGCGGCTCACTTTGAGGGCACTGCAGTGCGTCGTACGGCGCAGGCATTGAAGTTGTTTACTGACGCATCGCTTCGTTTTCAGAATCGCCCCTCTCCAGAACTTGCTGCATACGCCATGCGCGACGTGCTCGCCCTTATTACGCAAATTGCGGGTGGGGAAGTCGTGGGTGTTGTAGATACGTATGCAGCACAACCAAAGATCGCATCAGTTACCACCACACTCTCCCGCATCAATGGTTTGCTCGGCTCTGATTTTTCAAAAGGCGAAGTTGAGAGTGTGTGTATGCGGCTTGGATTTGATACAAAAAGCGAAGGAGAAACGTTCACCGTAATACCGCCATTTGAGCGCACTGACATCACAATACCTGAAGATCTTGCTGAAGAGGTTGGGCAAATTCTTGGATACGACCGCATTGCTCCACAAGAATTAGAGCCGCTCACGACGCCACTCGAGCAGGGGTATTACCGCGGCATTGAGCGCGCGAAAGATTTTCTGGTTGAGCGCGGGTTTACCGAAATTTCGACGCAATCTTTTGCCAAAAAAGGAGATATCACACTTGCCAATCCGCTCGATAAAGACAGACCAGCCCTGCGGACTTCTCTCGCGGAAAACATGAAAGAGGCACTGGTGAAGGCGAAGCTATATGCGCCACGCGCGCTCCCGCCCAAGGTAAAGCCCAAGCTATTTGAGGTGGGTGCCGTATTTCCCAAAGAGGGCGAGAAGCTGGTGGTTGAAACCTCAGAACCGGTTGCGGATCTTCCCGTTATAGAAGTCGCGCCAGACTATACTCCGATACCGTATCGACTTGGTGCGTTTGTGCCGTTTTCTGTCTACCCCTTCATTACGCGAGACATAGCGCTCTGGGTTCCGGTGGGCATTGAGTCGGCAGTGATTGAAGAGGTGATTCGCACGAACGCTGGCTCGCTCTTAGTCCGTCTCGACCAGTTCGACCGCTTTGAAAAAGAGGGAAGAGTCTCGTATGCATTCCGCCTCGCGTTTGAGTCAATGGAGCGCACGCTTACTGATGGAGAAGCAAATGCGATTATGGAAAAAATTACTGCAGCACTCCAAATGCACACGGACTGGCAGGTACGATAAGTATGCATAAGCGTATCTACCTCATTCGTCATGGGCAGAGCGAACACAATGTCACTCGTACGTATTTAGGACGCGACTCACTCCTAACAGATACGGGGCGCGAACAGGCGAATGTAGTTGCGAAGCGCGTGAAGCATCTTGGTGTTGATGTACTCATTGCAAGCGATTTCCCACGCGCGCTTGAGACGGCATCAATTATAGGCGAGCGCGTCGGCCTTCCTGTTGAATCAAGTGAGCTCTTTCGAGAATGGGCCGAAGCATCGAGTCTCCATTCACTGCATGAAGACGACGAGCGGGCATTGGAAATCATTCAACGTATTTTTTCAAATCCCGATAGACACGACCATCGGCATGATGACGAAGAGACATTTACTGAACTTGCGACGCGCGCGAACGCGGCACTCGCTTTCCTCGAGCAACACGCTGCAGAGAAAATCTGCGTCATAACGCACGGCGCATTTCTTGAGGTGCTCGTCGGTACCGTGTTATTCCGCGATGAGTACACGCGCCGTCATTTCATTAATATCTTCAATCATTCCTCGAGCACCAATACTGGAATCACCTACCTTGAGTATCGAGACAACGACGGCTGGGTGCTCCGCTGCTGGAACGATTCGGCACACCTCAGGTAGCTAAAATAGTCCACAGATAGAAGCTTTTCTAGGCATTTTGCTATCCCCAAAAGGGTCGACTTTGTGATACAATAAAGGGAAGAAACACATGGCTAAATTGGCAGAAAAAGAGACCAAAAAAGGCGCGGCATACGACGCCTCTTCTATTACAGTCCTAGAAGGTTTGGAACCCGTCCGCAAGCGCCCGGGTATGTACATTGGGACCACGGGTCCTGACGGTCTCCACCACCTCATTTGGGAAATTTTTGATAACGCGCGCGATGAAGCGATGGGCGGGCATGCAAATGACATTGAAGTCGCGCTATTGCCAGACGGATACATTCGCGTCGTTGATAACGGTCGCGGTATTCCGGTCGGTATTCATGCGAAAACAAAAGTCTCTGCACTTGAGACGGTCATGACCACGCTCCATGCCGGCGGTAAATTCGGCGGCGAAGAAAGTGGATACAAAGTTTCGGGCGGTCTCCACGGCGTGGGTGCGTCCGTGGTAAATGCGTTGTCTGTGCACACAAAAGTGCTGGTGCACCAGGAGGGCGGCGTGCACATGCAGGAGTACAAGATTGGCAAGGCGCTCGCCAAGGTGAAGAAGGTCGGGTCGTCTAAATCGCACGGTACGATCGTCAAATTCAAGCCGGACGTCTCTATTTTTACCGATGGTATCAACTGGAATTGGGAGAAAATTGTAGCGCACTTGCGCCAACAGGCGTACCTCGTAAAAGGGGTGCGCATTACGGTTGTTGATGCGCGTGGTGCAGAACAGATAGACGACGAAGAGACATTCTACCTACGCGATCTGCTCCTCGATGTACCGTCCATGACCTTCTATTTTGAGGGAGGTCTGCGCTCACTCGTTGCGTTTTATAATAAGTACCAGACCGAGGCGCATCGAAATATTTTCTATATTGATCGTGCCGTGAAGCCCGAAGGCGCACCGGCCGAAGTCATGGTTGAAGTTGCGCTCCAGTACGTAGACGACATAACTCCAAGGATCACCGCATTTGCGAACAATACCTACAACGCCGAAGGCGGCACGCACGTGACGGGCTTCAAAACTGCGCTCACGCGTACGCTCAATTCGTACGGCCGCAATGCAAACATTCTCAAAGAAAAAGATGAGAATTTTACGGGCGACGACGTGCTTGAGGGACTTACTGCGGTCATTTCAGTAAAACTGCCCGAGATTCAGTTTGAGGGCCAGACGAAGGCAAAACTCGGTTCAGTGGAAGCGCAAAGCGCGGTGAATACCGTGTTCGGCGAAGCATTTGCCGGCTTTTTGGAAGAGAATCCAGACGACGCTCGTGCCATCGTCAACAAAGTGCTTCTTGCGCTTAAGGCGCGCAAGGCCGCTAAAGCGGCTAAGGATTCCGTGCTCCGTAAGGGCGCACTGGAAGGCATGACCCTTCCGGGAAAGCTTGCCGACTGTCAGGTGAAAAATGCAGACGAAGCCGAACTCTTCATTGTGGAGGGAGATTCCGCAGGCGGATCCTCAAAGCAGGGCAGAGACCGTCGTACGCAAGCCATTTTGCCACTGCGCGGAAAAATTCTTAACGTCGAGCGCGCACGTATTGACCGCATGCTCGCGTCCGTTGAAATTCGCGCGCTGGTGATTGCGATGGGCACAGCCATCGGCGACGTGTTCGATATTGCAAAACTGCGCTACCACAAGATCATTATTGCAACTGATGCCGACGTGGACGGCGCCCACATCCGCACGCTGCTACTCACGCTTTTGTATCGCCACTTCCGTCCTGTGATTGAGGGAGGATTCGTCTACATTGCACAGCCGCCGCTCTATAAGATTTCGCGCGGTAAAGAAGTGAAATATGCATATACCGATGCCGAGAAAGAAAAAGTACTCAAGGAACTTGGTGTAAAGCCATCAGAGGTATCCGAGAATCCTACGGAAGGAGAAGAGATTTCTGGCGAAGAAGAAGTCACGGTCAAGAAGACGGCAAAGGCAAACATTCAACGCTACAAAGGTCTCGGCGAAATGAACCCATCTGAACTTTGGGAGACCACCATGGATCCGAACCGTCGTGTGTTGAAACAGGTCAATATTGATGACGGGCAGGAGGCAGACCGTATCTTCGATGTGCTCATGGGTACTGACGTTGCTTCGCGTAAATCATTTATTCAGTCAAACGCAAAGCTCGCGAATTTGGATATTTAAATTCTCGCCACTCACCTGAGAACTAGAAAACAACAAACCTCGCGGCTCCGCCGCGGGGTTTGTTGTTGGTGTAAAAAACGTACGAATTATTCAATCGTAACGCTTGCGGATGCTGAGTTGTTGTTGAAGTTTGTGTCAGCAATCGCGTGATCGGCGTCCGCATTGATCGTGATGGTCTTATTGGAACCGCGATCTGCCTCGTCAAAGCCGAGCGTGTAGTCAATGCTTTCGCCTGGATTGAGGTTTTGCTGGAGATCTGAGGTGTACGTGTATGCGCTCTTGGTTGGAATAACCGCAGTAAAGCGCCATGGCCCGGTGGCGTTCGTGCCGGCGTTGCGGACGGTGAATTTCACTGCAGGACGTGCGCCTGAAGGAACAGTGGTGCCACCGACAAACGAATCACCTGAAGTGCCAGTCAAATAACCGACTACGGTAATGCTCGTGACAAAGTCAGGGAAGCCATAGAGGGCAGCGGGCGTACCTGGTGTGCCGCTAATCGGAGCGGTGGTGGTCGTAGAAGGTCCCGGCGCTGGAGTTGGGGCAGGGGTAGGTTTTGGTGTAGGCGTTACGACGGGCGGAGTGGTAGTAGCCGGAGTTGACGTTGCGGTCTCGCCACCAAACGAAATCGTCGTTGTTGCTGTAGGAATGACAGAAATAGAAGCGGGAGCAGGATTGAAAATTTGGGTGAGAGAAACTGCGGCTGCGCCGAGTTTGGAAACGGCTGCCGGCACGAAACGAGCGGAATAAACGGCAAGCCACATGCCGCCAAGCACGAGGGCGATGAAGCCAACAACGGCAAGGCCGTTCGTGGCGGCTGCACGTCCCGTATCCGGGGTGTTTTGATTCGTATTCATAGTGGACTATACATACCACATGCAATTTTTAATGTCAAGAAGGTACCAATGCGGGGGACTTGACAGTTTAGATAAAGTGGTATATTTATACACAAGACGAACACTATATGAACGGCATGGTACGAAGCGCAGCGCGGCTTATTGTGGCTGCACAAAAGGCATGGACACGGAAGTGGAGCTTCTTCGGGCTTACTCTGTGCTGGCTTTTTGTCAGCGTGATTATG
>DATLDL010000013.1:0-3370 GCA_035525885.1 Minisyncoccota bacterium
CGCAAATTCCCTTCAAAGATTCGCAAAGAGGAGTCGACACTCCTTTCCAAAGCTGCCTTTAAGAAAATGGTGGCTAACGGCGAGATTCCGATTGTGATTGGCACGCATGCGCTCGTGGAAAAGTCGCTCGCGTTCAAGCATCTGGCATACGCCATTATCGACGAACAACATCGTTTCGGCGTCTCCCACCGCCAAAAACTGGCCGCTAAAGACGGCACGACGCCGCACCTGCTTTCCATGACGGCTACGCCTATCCCGCGCACCCTTGCCCTTACCATGTACGGCGACCTCGACCTCACCGTGCTTGATGAAATGCCTCTTGGCAGAAAACCGGTCATTACTGAAGTCCTTGCAAAAGACAAGCGTGAAGACGCGTATGCGCGGGTACGGAGCGAACTTGCGGCGGGGCGTCAGGCGTATGTAATTTGTCCGCGCATTGATGAGCCCGACCCTGCAAAAGAAATGGCGCTCCAGGCAAAGTCTGTGAAAGCAGAAGTCGCGCGCCTCGCGAAGGATGTCTTTCCCGAGTTTGATCTCGGCATGCTCCACAGCAAAATGACCCTCAAAGAAAAAGAAGACACCATGAACATGTTTTTGCGAAATGAGATTCAGATTCTTGTAGCAACGTCCGTGGTCGAAGTGGGCGTGAGTGTTGCCAATGCCACCGTGATTTTAATTGAGGGCGCCGAGCGCTTTGGGCTGGCGCAGCTGCACCAATTGCGCGGACGCGTAATCCGCTCCACCCATCAGGCGTATTGTTTTGTACTCCCCGAGTCATCCGGACAAACTACCCGCGATCGAATGAAAGCATTTGTGAATGCAAAAAACGGCTTTGAACTTGCTGAATACGATCTTGCACTTCGCGGTTCAGGCGAACTGACGGGGGGTAAACAATGGGGGGTTTCAGATATTGCTATGGAGGCACTCAAGAATATAAAACTTGTAGAGGCGGCACGTACGGAAGCCGCTCGGCTTATTACGGAAGACACACGCCTCACCCGTTACCCCGCTCTTGCGGAGCGCATTCGCGCTGCCGACGACAAGATGCATTTAGAATGATGCTCAGAGGAAAACCGGCACCTCGTCGTTTTCTGGTCATTACGGATATGCGCGTCGTTTGTTATTCTAGTCCGCCCCCTTGGACTCGAACCAAGAACCGCCAAGGTATAAGCTTGGTGCTCTAACCATTGAGCTAGGGGCGGAATGGTACTTACTTTACACTCTTCTCTTTTCCATGCTAGCGTTATGAGCGGAAGCTTCTTGGTGGGCAAGAAGTTAAAACAGAAGGGGAACTCGATGCATATCCGGCTATGGATGATGCTTGACGTTGCACACGGGTATGAACTGCAATTAGAAGCGTACGGGGGTTTTGCGTTTCCACCCTCGCGAATGACCGCACTGATACGCGTGTTCAAGAAGTGGCCTCATGCGCGTAGCCCTATGCGAGAGCCGCGAATCGTAAGCACGCTGCATTTCGATTCAGCAGAATATACTGAATTTGAAGTGCGAATTGCAGTCGTCGTATTTGCGCTACAGGATGATTCCGGCGTACTGGAAGAATTCTGCCGCATACCGGTGTATAAGGTTTTGCAGAGTTCGCTCGAAAACCTGGAAGAGCGCGTGCGAAAGCTGGCAGTTAACCACTGCAAGCGATACGCCCGACGTGTCTCGTTTGAAATGCGCAAAGAACACTGAAGAGAAGCCGCGACCTAGGGACAGGTCGCGGTTTGGTTTTTATACAACTGAAGCAATTGACAGCGAGCAGCAGCGAGAGATACTGGTATGTGGAAGCTCCCGCTCGCGAGCCCGAGTGATGCTCCGTATTGGAGGGAATGCAGATGAATTACCTGCTTCTGAACAAGCCGCCCGGCACCGAGTTGCCGTGGAAAAGCACTACGAGCGTCGACCATATTCTGAAGTGGCCGAACGGTGAAGGAATCGACAGCGGCTCGACCACCATGGTCGGCAGCACGTCGACCGTCATCGGTCGCAACCACACCCCGACGATCTGATCGACGCTCTCCAACAGCCGCTACGCCTAGGAAACGTAGCGGTTTTTATTTTTATAGAGCGCTGCTTGTTGGCGCAACCACAATTCCCTCTTCTTCTCGTTTCTTTGGCGTAATCCCGTTGAGCACGAGAATCTTCTCAAAATCGTCGCGCTCGACGGTCTCTTTTTCAGTCAATTCCTTTGCGATAGCATCGAGCGCTTCGCGATGTTCAACGAGCACTTGTTTCGCGCGCTCCTTTGCTTCTTCGATGATACGCCCCACTTCGTCATCAATCTTTGCAGCCACTGCTTCAGAGTACGGCTCGCGCCCGAGCTCGCGGTCTCCGAATGCGATCGGTCCCAATTTTTCCGACATGCCGTAGTGGGAGACCATGTTGCGCGCGAGCGCCGTAATGACGGCAAGGTCGTTCGAAGGACCGGTCGTCACGTCATCGAACACCATCTCTTCTGCCACATATCCGCCGAGCGTAGCGGCAATGTCATCCAGGAACTGCTTACGCGACTGCATCTTTTTGTCTTCAAACGGAAGCTTGAGCGTGTAACCAGCTGCGCGTCCACGACTGATGATTGAAATCTTGTGGACCGGGTCGGCATTCGGAAGCACCGATGACACGAGTGCATGGCCGGCCTCGTGATACGCCGTGAGTTCCTTTTCTTTCTTCGTGAGCAAATGTGACTTACGCTCCGGACCAAGCATGACCTTTTCAATAGACCGAATGAGGTCGTACTGGGTCACCTCTTTACGGCTCTCGCGTGCTGCGAGAATAGCCGCTTCGTTCATGAGCGAATACAGCTCGGCGCCAGAAAAGCCCGGCGTGCGCTCTGCGATGACTTCCAGCGTTACATCGGGACCAAACGGCTTCTTGCGAGCATGAATCTTCAAAATCTCCTCGCGGTCTTTCCGGTCGGGGAGGTCAATGGTTACGCGGCGATCAAAACGGCCGGGACGCAGAAGCGCTGGGTCAAGCACATCAGGACGGTTTGTTGCTGCCATGACAATCACTTTTTCCGTGGGCTCAAAACCGTCCATTTCAACCAGAATCTGGTTCAGTGTCTGCTCGCGCTCGTCGTTTCCGCCACCCACACCTGAGCCGCGCACGCGGCCCACTGCGTCGATTTCGTCAACGAAAATAATCGCCGGCGCACTGCGCTTGGCGAGCTGAAAGAGGTCGCGCACGCGTGAAGCACCAACGCCCACAAACATTTCAACGAATTCAGAACCTGAAATGGAGAAAAAGGGTACGCCCGCTTCCCCTGCAACCGCACGCGCGAGTAGCGTTTTTCCGGTACCTGGCGCTCCCATGAGAATGATGCCTTTCGGGATGCGCGCGCCGATATCGAGGAACTTTTTCGGATTCT
>DATLDL010000023.1:0-6105 GCA_035525885.1 Minisyncoccota bacterium
TGGTCGTCGGTACTGATGGCCGGTTTACGGCATCTCAAGTCCCCGCGTCGCAGGCCGATACTATCCCCGGCCGCTTCAATGCCAACACGGTCGACCTCAATCGTAACTTTGATTGCGATTGGCAGTCCAAAGGAGTCTGGCAAACGAGAACCGTGAGCGGAGGAAGCGCGGCATTTTCTGAACCAGAAAGCCAGGCGATCAAGGCGTATGTAGAAGCGCATGTTCCGACCGCGGTGGTGGTGTGGTACAGCTCTGCAGGTGGCGTCTTCTCTTCAAACTGCCATACCGGCGTGCTCCCTGAAACTCGCGCGATCACCAAAGTGTTTGCGGACGCATCGGGCTATCCGGCATACGAATCGTTCGATTTCTACGCGACGACGGGTGACATGGTGAACTGGCTTGCAAAGAAGAGTATTCCTGCTATCAGCGTTCTGCTCACTACTCACACTGACGTAGAGTGGGACAAGAATAAGGCGGGTGTTGACGCGCTTCTCAAACACTACGCCAAGTAATGCGGTCTTCTCGAGCAGTACTGCTTGCGGGCGTTGTTCTCTTCCTGTGTGCCGCGGGTAGCGTCGCGTTCCTGACCTTACACAAACAGTCTCCAGCGCCAGCGTCGGTTGAGCCGCAACCCTACGTTCCAACGGAACAAACCATCGGCACCTCGGTGCAAGGCCGTGCAATCACCGCATATACCTACGGCAGCGGACCTACGGATCTGCTCTTTGTCGGCGGCATGCATGGCGGTTATGAGTGGAACAGCGTCCTGCTCGCGTATCAGTTCATGGACTATGTGGCACAGAACCCGAGCGTGATTCCTGCGAATGTGCGCGTTACGGTCATTCCTTCGCTTAATCCTGACGGCGTCTATAAAGTGGTTGGTAAGGAGGGGAGATTTGCCGCATCAGACGCTTCTACGAGTACGGCGGTGCTTGCGAGTGGACGCTTCAATGCGCACGGCGTTGACTTGAATCGTAACTTTGACTGCAAATGGAAATCGGAGAGTACGTGGCAAGGCCGCATCGTGAGCGCCGGAACCGCGGCGTTTTCTGAGCCCGAGGCGGCGGCGCTCCGTTCGTTCGTGGTACAAGAGAAACCTGTTGCGGCGGTGTTTTGGCACAGCAAGGCAAATGCGGTATATGCCTCTGAGTGCAAGGAAGGAATTCTTCCGGGCACACGCGTCATCATGAATGCGTACGCGCACGCAGCTGCATATCCGACGGTCGATGTTTTCGATGCGTACCCCATAACCGGAGACGCAGAAGGGTGGCTCGCCTCAATTCACATTCCAGCAATTACTGTTGAACTTCAAACACACGAAACGGTTGAGTGGGACCGAAACTGGGCGGGCATTACAGCGGTGCTTGCGTACTACGCCGGACTCGGACGTTAACGCTCCACTACTATGTATTTCGTATATGTCTTGGAGTGCCAGGACGGTTCGTTGTATACCGGAATAACTACGGACGTGAAGCGCCGATTTGCTGAACACGCAAAGGGGACTGGAGGGCACTTTACGAGATCGCACCGGGTAAAACGTGTGGTCTACCAAGAGCTGCATCCGGATAGAAGCGCCGCGCAAAAGCGTGAGGCGGAGATAAAACGTTGGCCAAGAGAAAAGAAGCTCGGTTTCATTGCGACAGCCAAAAACGCACGAGACTAGCTTTGCTATGATTTACCAGATGAGCCGCGCAACTCATTGAGCAGATGCAAGTGGTATACTATAATTAATTTATAAAACGTATGTCGGATGCACCTACAAAACGAATTCTCATTGCAGAAGATGAGCATGCGATGGGACACGCGCTTGAGCTCAAGCTGATTCATGAGGGTTTTGATGCGAAACTCGCTTCAAATGGAGAAATGGCGCTTGAAATGATGAAAAGCGAAAAATTCGACATACTCTTACTCGACATCATCATGCCAAAGATGAATGGCTTTCAGGTGCTTGAAGAAATAAAGAAACAGAATCTTCCTATAACGATTATTATGCTCTCCAACTTGAGCCAAGGAGAAGATGAAAAAAAAGCACGAGATCTCGGAGCAAAGGATTTTTTCATAAAATCCAACACGCCGCTTGCGGATATCGTAACGCGAGTGAAAGCGGCGCTTACGTAACGTTCCCATGCGCCTTGACGACACACAGGTCAAAGAGATCCTCCTAAAGGGGAATTATATCGGAGAAGAGGATGCAAAGAAGGCGGAAGAATTTGCAAAAACGAGCGGTGGAAGCATCGCCTATCTGCTTTCGCAAGAATTGGTAACGCAGGACTTGGTAGGCCAGGCGATTGCCGAGTCGCTCGGAGTTCCGTATGTCGACCTTAATTCACGCCCCCCAACAAAAGAGCAGGTGTTGAAGATTCCGGAAGAGTCTGCCAAAAAATTACGAGTGGTGCTTTTTGAAGAGGGTGCGAAGAAGCTCACGGTCGTCACTGACGATCCGAAGAATGCCGCGCTCGCTGCTGAACTCACGGCTGTATTTCCGGGCAAAACGATCTCCATTGCCTATTCCTTGTCGAAAGATATCGATCAGATGTTCACTAATTATCAAAAACCTCTTGAAACGCGTTTTTCTAAAATTATAGAAGGAAAGAAACGTGTGGCGCCCGAACTTCTCGAAGAGATATTCCGCGATGCCTATACGCTTCATGCATCAGACATCCATTTCGAACCTCAAAAAAAAGAAGTAGTCATCCGTTTCCGCATCGACGGCGTTCTGCGAGAAGCGGGAAGAGTTCCTCATGAGCAGTACGAAAACATCCTTAACCGCATAAAGGTCGAAAGCAATCTGCGCATCGATGAGCATTTTGCGGCACAGGACGGCTCACTCCGCTATGAAAGCGCAAATGGCGTTTCATTTGACTTGCGTACTTCCATAGTCCCGACGGTATACGGTGAAAAAACCGTATTTCGCGTGCTTGCCGCGTATGTAGAAGGATTCTCCCTCAATCAGCTCGGTATCACCGCGCATCACGAAGAGATCATTATGGAAGCAGTCAGTAAGCCGTTCGGCATGATTTTGGTGACTGGACCGACCGGTTCCGGAAAGACGACCATGCTCTATGGAGTGCTCCACGCGCTCAATACGCCCGACGTCAACATCACCACCATTGAAGATCCGGTTGAGTATAAGATGGTCGGGATCAATCAGATTCAGGTGAACCCCGCGACCAATCTGACTTTTCCGAAAGGTCTGCGTTCGATCGTGCGTCAGGATCCTGATATCATCCTCGTTGGAGAAATCCGCGATAATGAGACCGCGGAAATCGCGGTTAATGCCGCGCTTACCGGCCACCTGCTCCTCTCTACCTTTCATGCGAATGATGCCGCTACTGCAATCCCACGCCTTCTCGACATGGGCATCGAGCCCTTCCTCCTCTCTTCAACCATTGAAATCATCGCTTCTCAGCGATTGTTGCGCAAAATTTGCGAACATTGCCGCTATAGCGCCATTGCAACCAAAAAAGATTGGGAGAAGTATGCAAAAAAAGTTAAGGGTTATTTCCCCGAAGCAGAAGTAACGCTGTATCGAGGCAAGGGTTGCAGCGCATGCGGCGGAAGCGGGTATGAGGGACGCATTGCGATTCGCGAATTCATTCAGATGACGTCTGAGATGCGTGAGCTTATTCTCAAGAATCCTTCGGCACGCCAGATAGAGGAGCTTGCACGCACGCAAGGCGCGCAAACGATGTTTGATGATGGAATTGAGAAAGTGAAAAACGGCGTTACCACGCTCGATGAGTTGCTTCGCGTCGCCCAACCGCCCGTGCAGTAGGACTCGACTCATCACTCGCATGCCTACGGGAATACCAAGAGAAGAAAAGCCGGCAAAGACGAAACTCTCCCCCTTGGCGCTTTTCGGTACAGCAAAAGAACAGCTGTATTTCATCGAGAACCTCTCCATGCTTGCGGCGTCGGGGATGCCTATACGATCTGCCATTGACTCGATTGAGGCGGACTTGAAAACGCGCGGAATGCGCCATGTAGTACAGAATGTGCGTGACGATGTGGAGGAGGGGTTCCCTTTGTGGCGTGCACTGTCCTACACCGGTCTTTTCCGCGACCACATCATCTCACTGGTTCGCGTAGGGGAAGAATCGGGGAGACTTTCGGAAAACCTGAAGCTGGTCGCGGAAACCCTCGAAAAGGATCGTCTGTTCAAATCAAAAATCCGATCCGCACTGATGTATCCCGTATTTGTACTCGGGCTCACGCTGTTCATCGGAGTAGGCATCGCTTGGTTCATATTGCCGCGCCTTGCGGAAGTGTTCGCTTCGCTCAAGCTCAAACTCCCCCTCATTACCAAAATACTTATTGCGAGCGGCGTATTTCTCGCTCACTACGGCAACATTGCCATACCTGCATTTCTCGCTACGATCGCTCTCGTTATCTATTTCCTCTTTTACTTTCGACGCACGAGGTTTATCGGTCAGTCCATGCTGTTTCATATGCCAGGTGTACACACTCTGATCCAGCAGGTAGAAATATCGCGCTTCAGCTATCTGCTCGGCACCCTGCTTGGGGCAGGGATACCGATAACGCACGCGCTTGATTCAGTCGCACGCTCAACCACGTTTCCGCAGTACTACGCGCTCTATATATATCTGCGCGGGAGTATCGGGGACGGCGATTCGTTTCACAAAAGTTTCCTCGCATATTCGAAAACGAAGAATCTGATTCCTTCTCCGATCCAACAGCTCATCGTTTCCGGAGAACAATCGGGGAATCTTTCAACTACACTTCTTCGCATCAGTCTCAGTTATGAGGCGAAGCTCGAACAAACCATGAAAGATATGTCGGTGATCTTGGAACCGATTCTTCTGGTGATCGTATGGCTTGGCGTGGTCGGCGTAGCGCTTGCGGTCATTTTGCCGATTTATAGCCTGGTTGGCGGGCTCGGTACCCAGATGCAGTGATCATGAAAGGATTTACGTTGATCGAAATGCTCCTCTCGGTTGCCCTAATCGCTCTTATTGCCGGTATGGGCATTCCGCTCTATCAGTCATTTCAAAACCGGAACGACCTATCGCTTGCCACAACATCACTTGCGGCTGCGCTTCGAAGTGCGGAAGTGCACGCCAGAGCGGTCGATGGCGACAGTGCGTGGGGAGTAATGGTTGCAACTTCAAGCGTCACGGTGTTTAAGGGAGTGACGTATGCAAGCCGCGTCACGACGAGTGATGAGGTGACGCCGATTTCAGGCAGCATCATCATCACTGGCACGAGTGAATATGATTTCGCCAAATTCACCGGCTTTCCATCCGCATCCGCTACGACCACACTCACCTCGCTCAACAATGAGACGCGAATCATCACGATCAATGCAAAAGGAATGGTTACTAATTAGTCGCGGTTTTTCAGTCGTTGAGGTTCTCCTTGCGAGCGCTGTTTTTGCGCTTTTAGTCACTGTGCTTGTGGGCGCATATATATATGGGGAAGAAGCAAGTATCCTTTCGGGGAATCTTTCGAGGGGAACGTCTTTTGCAGAGGAGGGTCTTGAAGTGGTACGAAACATTCGTGATACCGCGTGGTCAAATCTTGTTGACGGTACCTACGGACTCGGGACGTCAACGGGAAAGTGGGTATTCTCGGGTTCATCCGATACGAACGGTATTTTTACACGCCAAGTAACGATCGCTTCAGTCGACACAAAACGAAAATCCGTCACGGCGGTAGTGACGTGGCAGCAAAATCCACAGCGCACAGGATCAGTACTGCTCGTCAGTCGTCTTGCTCGCTGGAACGCGGCCGGGTGGGCAACGCCTGTATTCACTGGAACCGCAGATAGTACGGGAACCAATGATGGTCTTAAGATTCAAACCCAGGGCAATTATGCGTACCTCGTTCGAAGCGGAGGCACACCGAACTTCGCCGTATATGACATCAGCACGCCGGCAAGCCCTACTCTCGTGGGGTCACTAACGCTTTCGGGCGCACCGAGTGATATTGCCGTTTCTGGAAACTACGCGTACGTCTCTAATACCAGCGACACACAGGAATTGCAGGTGGTAAATGTAAGCACGCCGGGCGCACCTTCTATGGTCGGCTCTTATGACGCTGCGGGTTCTGCGAACGCAAATGGCGTCTTTGTGGTCGGCACTACAG
>DATLDL010000030.1:0-13173 GCA_035525885.1 Minisyncoccota bacterium
TCTGTTGGCGAAAGAGAAAGCAGAGCATCCTGAAAAATACGAAGAATCACTCACGGTTCTGTACGACTTGCTTCAGGAAGTGCGTCTCGCGCTCGGAAAATAAAAAGGTTTTTTATTAGACCACGCCTTGCAATTTTAACAATATAGGCATACCATATGCCAGTTGTCGGACCGTGAACGTTTGGCAACCTTTCCGCCTTTTGGAGAGACAGAAGGCACGTGGGGAGAATAACAATGCCCTTGCTGCAAGACGAGCTGTCGCACATCGACTCTTCCTTTAACACGCATTTCGCTTCCGGTGAAAGCCGCGAAGCGAATCGTCACCGCAGTCTCCAGGACACGCTGGGCAGACTGGACCTCGAAGGCGGGGTCACCGTCGCCGAGATGTCGAGTGTCATGGAAGAGGACGAGGAGTAGTCCCGTTTTGCAAAGGAATGCACAGGCCACCTGGAAACAGGTGGCTTTTTGTTTCGTGTGCGCCGAGTTGGACCACGAGTATGTTTTTCGAAGCTTACAGCTTCAGTACACCTTTGTGCGCCGGGAAGGATTCGAACCTTCGTAGGACTATGTCCGACAGGTTTACAGCCTGTTGCGATTGACCACTCCGCCACCGACGCAATGTCGCGCAGTATACGCGAGGAAGCGTTTTATTTCAAAACCAAAACGAGCACATCGCGCTTACCTTTACGAACTAGCGCCAGACCTTCTTTCAGATCTCCCGGATACAATTTCTGATCCGGGTTTTCAATAGTGAACGAATTGAGCGACACCCCCTTCCCCTCAATGATTCTGCGCGCATCTGATTTTGAAGAACAGAGGCCAGCGGCGACCAGTGCGCCAGATAGTGAGTAGCCGGCCTCCAGTTCTTTTTTAGAAACGACAAGTGACG
Source organism: Minisyncoccota bacterium (assembly GCA_035525885.1). Classification (GTDB taxonomy): domain Bacteria; phylum Patescibacteriota; class Minisyncoccia; order Phycocordibacterales; family Phycocordibacteraceae; genus C7867-001. The sequence continues at coordinate 890 of DATLDL010000030.1, forward strand.
GCGCCTCGGCAATAAGCACCGCACGTTCATCACGAGAAAGTTTCTCAAGCGAGCGGCCGCCAAAAAGCGCGTCGGTTGCCGCCGCTGCCTGTGCGGCTGCAGCTGGTCCATGGACTATCTCGGTGACAAGGCGACCCAGAATTTCTTGTGCTCGGCGCTCGTTTGGATTTTGACGATGCAACTCAAGGACTGCTTCAATTTCGGGAAGCGAGAGTAGAGTATAGACCTTGAAGTATTTCTCAAGGCCTTCGTCCGGAAGATTCATCCAGAACTGGTAAAACTGGTACGGAGATGTTTTCTGCGGATCAAGCCAAACTGCATTCCCTTCTGATTTACCAAACTTCTTCCCAGTGGAGTCGGTAATGAGCGGAACGGTAAGTGCGTACGCTTCCTTCCCCACGCGCCTGCGAATCAAATCAACACCCGAAAGAATGTTGGTCCACTGGTCCGATGCGCCGATTTGCAGGTCGCAATTATACTTCGCATTGAGCTCAAGATAATCGTATGCCTGAAGCAGTGAATAGGTAAATTCAGTATACGAAATGCTCTCATCAGGAGTAGCAAGGCGCTTTGCAATGAGATCACGCTTTACCAGGTCGTTGACGGTGAAGTGCTTGCCGATGTCTCGCAAAAACGGAACCAGCCGCACCTTCATGAGCCAGTCGGCGTTGTCGACCATCCTGAAGGAGACCTTTTGGAGAATTCCTTTTACTTGTCGCGAGATCGCTTTGGTATTTTTCGTGACCGTTTTTTCATCAAGCAGGACCCGTTCCCCTTTTTCTTTCGGATCACCAATCATGCCCGTTCCTCCCCCAATGAGGAAAATAAGCTTATGCCCGGCGTCGCCCAAACGCTTCATGAGGAGAATGGGTACCAAATGCCCCACATGGAGCGAATCTGCAGTGGGGTCCATACCCATATAGACCGTTCTCGACGATCCCAATATCTGATCTGCAGGAGCAGACTCAAGCTCAATGAGGCCACGTGCCTTCAATTCTTCAACCAAGGTCATGCGAAAAATATAGCACGGGTATTAACTGTCGGAACCAATAAACCCGCCTGCCTGAATTGCCCACAATTTCTTGTACAAGTTATTACCTTCTGCAATCAGTTCATGGTGGGTGCCTGTATGTACCACTTTTCCTTCCTCCATAACGATGATGCGGTCCATATGTACTATGGTAGAAAGACGGTGCGCAATAGCGATTACGGTCTTTCCTGTCATAAGCTCGGACAGCGCGTCCTGAATAAGCGCTTCGGACTCGGAGTCGAGACTGGAAGTCGCTTCGTCGAGTATGAGAATTGGTGCGTTTTTCAAAATGGCACGTGCAATAGCGACGCGCTGGCGTTCGCCACCCGAAAGCTTCACGCCGCGCTCGCCGACCAGCGTTTCGTATTTGTCAGGAAGTGCGTTAATAAATTCTTCGCAGTGTGCTTTACGAGCGGCGTCGATCACTTCCTCATCGCTTGCATCACGACGACCATAACGAATATTCTCTATAAGTGAGCGGTGGAAGAGTACAGGATCTTGCGGTACGAGCGAAATAGCGTCGCGCAGACTCTCCTGCGTTACGTGCGCAATATTCTGACCGTCGAGGTATACCGTTCCCCCGGTAACGTCATAGAATCTGAGCAGCAGTTTGGTAAGTGTCGACTTCCCCGCTCCGGAAGAACCGATGAGCGCTATTTTCTCACCCCCTTCGATTTTAAGATTAAATTTAGTAAGAACAGGACGCGTTTCGTTGAAATTAAAATCAACATCGCGGAACTCGATCTTTCCCGTAGCGATCATGAGCGATGTGGCGTCTACCGTATCGCGTATCTCGGGTGGTGTATTAATAATCTCAACGATTTCAGTCGCATCAACAAATGATTCGTACATTTTGCGTAGGTTGTGGCCGAAGTTCCAGAGCTGGTCGATAGCGCTAATGATATACGCCTGGATAAGTGCGAAGTCACCGACCGTCAAAATACCCTTTTGCCAAAGGAGTACACCCGCATACAAAAGACCAAACTCGATCGCAATAGCAAAAAGAGCTTGTACGGTATTTACATATTCGTCGAAGCGCCAGACGGCCAGACGCAGGCGATCGAGTTCATCTGCGATCTTTCCGAATCGCGTACGCTCATGTTCTGCTCCGGTAAAAAGTTTTACGGTCGCCTCGTTCCCAAGCGCGTCGGCGAGTGCTCCTGACGCCTCGGAGTCCTTCTCGGATGTACGGAAACTATATTCAAGCTTCCAGAGCGCAAGCACACACTGAATAACAATAAGGATGATTGCCCACGCAAGGAAAATGCCCCCCAGCCACGGACTTCTCAGAAAGAGCACGAAGATAATGCCACCAAGAGAAACGGTGAGCGGGAGAATGAGAAAGAAGAAGCGATCAAGGATGTCTTCAAATGAATGCGAGAGACGGTTCACTTTACGCACGAGAGAGCCGCCTATGTTGTTTACGAAAAAACCGTATGAATGCGTCAGAAGATTAGAAAATGCAAGCTGAGAGAGTTCGTTCATGGTGCGAGACACAAGGAACGGCTGCGAGAACTGAGCGATGCGATGGAAAACCCAAATGGTGAAATTGAGCCCAAGAATCGTCAGAAGAACCCCAATAAGCGGAGCCGTATCACTCGTGCTATGTACGGAAAGCAGGTCGAGCAGGTTTTTGTAGAAAAGAGGCACGACGACCCCAAGAACGGTCGCCAGTACCATTGCGACAAGAGAAACGGCAAGTACCACCCAATGCTTTTTGAGTGAATATCCATAGACTTTGAGCACCGCGAGCGGTGCAAATTTCTGCTCCTGAGCCATGCTCCTATTCTAGCATTTTTCTATATATGTTGTCTAATTTTATCGGGCGAGGAAAATGAGGCCAATCAGCGGAGCGACAAACCAGTAGAAGAACCAATTCTTGGGAGCAAAGAATACGTCAATTGCGGGAGAGAAGGTGTACACCGTATGAACGGGAAATACCTGGTACGCGAGCGCGAGTATAAAACATGCACCGAGCAGAGCGAGTACGGCAATACCGATGATACCTATGTAGAGGAAATCGGAGACGACTATTCGCCGCAATACGATATAGACCGCAAGGGTAAGTGCGGCGTAGAGCCCTACAAGGCAGGCGAGCGCTGTGGAAGCGGGCGCAGTCGGTAGAAGTGAAGTGTACGGGAAAAGAACATAGAGCGCATATGCCGCATACAAAGACATGAGAAGTGCAACCAACTGACCCTTCCCTACGTACCAGGCAAAGAGAAACAGTGCAGCAAAAAGCACGATCACAATGAGAAAATCTCCTGCCCACGCCCACGCAGAAAGCGCGGTATGCGTTGCAAGCGTATTTACTTGTTCAAAACTTGCCGTTGCAGCAGACATGCTGCCAGTATACCTCCTAGAGTCCCTCTGCTTTCAGATCCTCCACCGCTTTCTTAGCAGTTCCTGAGAGTTTATGCGGGAGCGCAACGTGCGCATGGATCAATAGGTCGCCGCGATTGCTGTCGTACGGCACACCCTTTCCTTTGATTCGCAGAATTTCTTCGGCACGCTTCATCTGCGGGATTTTCACCTCAAGCGTTTTTCCTTCGAGCGTCTCTATCGGAACGGTGGCACCGAGCAGTGCATCAGTGAGCTTGACGGGGAGCTCCATAATTAAATTGGCGCCGTCTTTGCGGAAAGTCTTGTGTGGTAGTACGTGCACTTTAACGTATAGGTCGCCTGCAGTGCCGCCTTTTATTGCTTCGCCCTGAGTAGGCATGCGAATCATCTCGCCGTTTTCAATTCCTGCAGGAATCATGATCTGAACTTCCTCTTCTTTGCGGCGCACACCTTGACCCTTACACTCATCACACTTTTCCTTCGGGATTTTGCCAAGTCCATCGCACGCCGGGCACTGACGGACACTTGAGAACTGGCCAAGAATGGAATTGCGTGTCTCGTGCACGCGACCAGAGCCATTGCAGGTCTTACAGGTTTCTAATTCGGTTCCTGGCTTTGCACCATTACCGCTACAAATGTCGCAGGTTGCTACTTTTGCCAAAAGCACAGATCGCTTCGTACCAAAAATACTTTCCTTAAAGGTCACCTCAATGTCGATAGAAATGTCGCGACCGCGCTTTACGCGAGAGTTTCGACGTCCGCCGCCAAAAATATCTCCGAATCCTTCGAAAACATCACTAAAATCAAAATCAACCCCGCCGTTGCCGAACCCTTGTTGGAATTGACTGAAGTCAAAGCCGCCAAAGCCCTGACCATTGCCGCCTGGAGCGCCTCCTGCAAATGCCTGTCCGTATGTGTCGTATTCACGGCGCTTTCTCTCGTCAGCAAGCACGCTGTATGCCTCAGTCACTTCCTTAAACTTGGCCTCATCGCCACCCCCTTTGTCTGGATGGTACTTGTGCGCAAGTTTACGAAACGCTTTTTTGATATCGTCCGTGCTCGCTTTTTTGTCGACCCCGAGTACGTTGTAGTAATCCTTTGCCATAGTTCACTCGATTATACGCCTGTGTGTTTTTGTATGCAAAAGCAAATAATTTTTTCTAAAGCTCTATCTCAGGAGTCTCAAGAACGTTGATTACTTTCCCCGCAGAGTCCTTTCCGTATATGGCCACCACATCTTCTTTTTCCACGAATTTTTGATTAGCGATTGAATATGGAGCAACGATCACAAAACTGTCCTGAGGAAAGCCGAAGCTTCTCCCAGCCTTTCCTCTGCTCCAAAATACTCGCTCTCCCCACCGACTTTTTGGTACCGCCCCAGCGCTTTGCGCATTACGTACATGTCCGATGGTCAGGAAGTCTGCAATCGCCTCGTCTCCGTGAACGACACGATAAACCAAGTCTGGAGTGGTCTCCAGATCACTTCCGAGCGCGATAACCTCACCGATTGAATTTAGATTTACTGCGGGAGGCGTATCTTCAGAACTCTTCGGACGGCTCGGCAGCTTCTCCATTTTATTTCTCATTAAATTCTGCGTCGGTTGGACCGGAAGATTCGGGAGGTTTTTGATCTTGCCCTGAGCTTGTCGAAGGGTCGCCAGCTGGTGGATTTTCTGAGGCCTTCGCCATCACTTCCCCAATTTTTTGCATGGACTGAGAGAGAGCTTCCGTAGCAGTCTTGAGCGTTGCTGGATCCTCGCTCTTTTGCGCTGTCTTCACCGCCTCAATTTTATCCTGCACATCCTTCACCACTTCAGGACCCGCTTTTTCACCATAGTCTTTGATCGCTTTTTCAGCAGCATAAATCATCTGCTCGGCAATATTGCGTGAGTCTGCAAGATTTTTACGCTTCTCGTCGTCTGCCGCATTTATCTCCGCGTCTTTCTTCATGCGCTCAATGTCTTCTTTCGAAAGTCCTGTTGAGCCGGCGATGCGAATGGACTGCTCCTTCCCCGTCGTCTTCTCTTTTGCTTTGACAGTAAGAATGCCGGAAGCATCGACGTCAAACGTCACTTCCACTTGCGGCATACCGCGCGGAGCTGGAGGAATACCATCCAGCATAAAGCGGCCAATCGACTTATTGTCGGCACTCATGGCACGCTCGCCTTGCGTGATGTGAATTTCTACCGATGGCTGATTGTCTGAAGCCGTAGAGAATGTCTGGGAGCGAGATGTCGGAATAGCCGTATTGCGTTCGATAAGTTTCGTCGCAACGCCACCCATGGTCTCAATTGAAAGTGAGAGCGGGATAACGTCCACAAGCAGGATGTCTTTCACGTCGCCCTGAAGGATGCCGGCCTGGATAGCAGCACCAATTGCAACGACCTCGTCTGGATTCACGCTCAAGTTCACTTTCTTACCAAAGAATTTCTCAACTGCTGCCTGAATTGCAGGCATGCGTGTCTGGCCACCCACAAGAATCACTTCGTTGATATCTCCGATCTTGAATGGAGACGCTTCCATTGCGCGCTTCGTAATCGCGATTGAGCGTTCAATAAACTCAGAGCAAAGTTCCTCGAGCTTGGAGCGAGTCATCTTGATGAGGAGGTGCTGAGGTCCTGCATCAGTCGACGTGATGAACGGAATATTCACCTCTGTTTCTATCGCTGTTGAAAGCTCAATTTTCGCCTTCTCTGCTGCTTCGTCGAGACGCTGGCGTGCAAGAGGGTCCTTAAGCACGTCTACACCGCTTTGCTTCTTAAATTCATCTCCGAGCCAACCAATGATCTTTTGGTCGATATCTTTACCACCCAAGTGTGCATCGCCGTCTGTGGAGCGTACTTCAATCACATCTCCACCCACTTCAAGCACGGAAATGTCGAAGGTTCCGCCACCGAAGTCGAAGACAACGATCTTCTCGTCCTTCTTTTTATTGAATCCGTACGCAAGTGCTGCGGCTGTTGGCTCATTGATGATACGCTTTACGGTAAGGCCAGCAATTTCACCTGCCGCCTTCGTAGCGCTTCGTTGATCGTCGTTGAAGTACGCAGGCACCGTGATAACGGCTTCAGTTATCTTTTCGCCAAGCTTTGCCTCTGCATCTGCCTTTAGTTTGCCGAGGATCATTGCGGAGATTTCTTCTGGGCGGTACTGCTTATCACCCATCTTTACCTCAATACCACCATTGTCTGCCTTTTTCATTTCAAATGGCACCACTGCCTTGTCCTTCTGAACAGCCGCTTCGTCAAAAGAGTGGCCAATGAAGCGCTTGATCTGGTAGATAGTATTTAAAGGATTGGTAACCGACTGACGCTTAGCGAGTGTGCCTACCGTGCGCTCGCCATTTTTCCCCACTGCAACAATAGAGGGGGTGGTGCGTGCGCCTTCTGCGTTCTCAAGAACGCGCGGTTCCCCACCTTCGACGATAGCCATCGCCGAGTTTGTGGTGCCGAGGTCAATACCGAGGATCTTAGCCATAGTTTTAATTACTGAATATTAGTTTTTGATAAATACAAAAATACCGAAAGTAAAATGCAAATGCAACTATTTTGTAAAATGCGCGACACGAACCTTCGCGGGTCGAATGATAATGTCACCTGTCCCGAGCGATGTCGAGGGGCCAATCTTCCATCCGCGCTCAAGTACTGCGGTTATATGATCATCTTTGTCTTCCGAGTCTGTCGCATCTTGTCCTAACGCCTCGTGAAGCGATGGGTCAAATTTCTCCCCCATCTGCCCTATTGCGGTAACCCCAAGAGACGCGAGCGCGCTTTCAAGCTGCTTGGCGATGGCTTGAAAACCAGCGGGAATCTCTCCATGTTCTTTTGAACGCTCCAGAGCGTCAAACGCAGGCAAGAGTGCTTCTACCGCATCAATGCGACCCATGAGTTTAGCCGATTTCTGCTCAGCTTCTCCGCGTTTTAAAACATTTACATAATCCGCTTTCGCTCTTTGCCAACCATCCAGATATTCAGTTTTTTCAATCCGGCACTGCTCAAGTTCCTCGCGGAGTTTCTTTACTTTTGAGTCCGCCCGCGTCTCCTCTTCAGCGATTTCTGATTCGCTTCGCCCATTATCCTCGTTCATTTCAGGGTCAATATGTACGTCGTCGCTCATCTGCCTACTATGCCTGAACGAGCGTATGGAGTCAAAACAAAAGCCGCCTCTTGGGCGGCTTTTGAGACTAGCGCTTCGACCACTGTGGGGCCTTGCTTGTCCCTCACACAAAATGGCATGGCGGCCAAGAGATTTTGGAGATTGGCTGATCCTTGAGCTGGTGCCGCAAACCCCGGATGCCATTTTGTATGTTTGGACTTCGAAAAGTTTCTGCATAAAGAAAACCTCTCGCTGATCGAGAGGTTTTCAAGTCTGTCTTAGCGTTTACTCCACTGAGGTGCTTTTCTTGCCTTCTTCAAACCTGGCTTCTTACGTTCCTTAGCGCGTGAGTCGCGGGTAAGGAAACCTATCTTCTTCAATGTACCGCGAGTCTTTGGTTCTGCGGTGATGATTGCACGTGAGATTGCATGACGAACTGCGTCTGCTTGTGCAGCGATGCCACCACCTTCTACGTGTGCAACTACTGCGTAGTGCTCTGCGCTCTCTGCGCTCCCAAGCGCTTCCTCGGCAACTCGCGCGCGTTCGTCCGTCTTGAAATACTCCTTGGTCGTCTTACCGTTGACCATGACGCTTCCCTTGCTTGCCTTCGTAACACGAACGCTTGCAATAGCGGTCTTGCGCCGCCCGACTGCAGTGATGAAATTTGTATCAGCCATATTATTTCGTGATCGTAAGACGCTTCATGCGAGCGGTGCGAAGCTTATTGCGCGGAATCATGCCGTCAATAGTCTTGCGGACCGCCTCCTCGATACCCTTTTTCGCGATGTATTCATCCATGCGTGTTTCGCGAAGTCCGCCTGCGTAACCGGTGTAGTGCAAATACACCTTTCCTTTGGTGCGGCGCTCAGGAAGGTACATCTTACCAACGTTCTCGACAATGACGTGAATCGGAAGCACTTCGTTTTTGACGAAATGTGCCGAACGCTTACCGAGGAGCGCGTGAGAAGCGTCGCTCGCGACACGACCGAGCGTGCGGTTCGTTGCGTCAATAGTGTAGGTCTCCTCTTTCATGGTCGTGTTTTTCACTCCGTGAGTGACGGCTAGTGTGCGACCTGATGCATTCTTAATCATTTTAGTAGGTTCCATAAATAGTTCTATACAAACAAAATGTAGGCGAGCTTGCGCGCGTCATTTGAGCCGCGTACTGCCCGCTTCACGATACGCGTATAGCCACCCGTACGATCCGTATACCGCGGCGCAATGGTCGTGAAAAGCTTCTTGGTTGCCGACACGTCATGCAGTGAAGCAATGGCAAGACGGCGTGACGCAAGCGTACCTTTCTTTCCGTAGGTAACGAGGCGTTCAACGTAAGGGCGAAGTTCCTTTGCCTTCGCTTCAGTCGTCGTAATACGCTCCTCGATGATGAGTGAGCGTGCCAGTGAGCGCAAGAGCGCGCGGCGCTGGTTTGCAGGACGATTGAACGAGCGTGGTTTGTTTCTCGAAGCCATACGTGATTATTCGCCCTTGAGCGCGAGGCCGACCTTCGCAAGTGCGGTCTCGATTTCGCCAATTGCCTTGTCGCCAATACCATCAAGCTCCTTAAGAGAGTCTGCGGTTTTGCGTGCAAGGCCTCCAGCGGACTTGATACCTGCCTCTTCAAGAGAGGTGGTAACGCGCGTTGAAAGTCCGAGATCAGCAATTTTCATCTTTGCAGAATCTTTTTCACCTCCTTCCATTTCCGCAGAGCCACTCATCGCCGTTTCATCAGATTCCATTTGTTCCTGGAAACCAATCACTGAAGAGAGTTGGTGAATCATGGTCTCGATCGAACGCTCAAGTGCGGCGCGCGGAGTGATAGTGCCGTTGGTCTCAATGAGGAGGCGGAGACGGTTGAAATCGGTGCGATCGCCAACGCGCATATTCTCCACTTCGTAGTTACAGCGCTTGATAGGCGTAAAGGCCGCATCAAGAGCAATGGTGCCAATGTCCACCTTGTCTTTGGTGAGCACTTCCCGCGGAACATAACCGATACCACGTTCGATAGTTGCTTCAAGTTCAAGAGTAACTTTGCCGGAAAGGTCAGCAATGTGCTGCTCTGGGTTGGCAATTTCAACCTGGCTAGGAAGCGAAAAATCACTTGCCGTTACATCTTTCTGCCCTTTGACGGAAAGCTTAATAGACTGTGGCTCATCTCCGTGAAGCACAAAGTGCACACGCTTCAAATTGAGAAGAATTTCCATAACACTCTCACGGACGCCTTCAATGGTGGCAAATTCATGTGCAACACCTTCGATTTTGACCTGCGTGACTGCGGCGCCAGGAAGTGAGGAAAGGATAATACGGCGAAGTGAGTTGCCGAGCGTGTGACCGTATCCAGGATACAGTGAATCGATTTCGTATGTGCCTGACGTTTTCTCTTCGGTAACAACACGGGGCTTAGACGGGAGGGTGATGTGGTATTCCATAACTCAATCAGTTACCAGTTAAATTAACGTGTATAAAAGGACAGCACTGCTGACAAATCTCCTGCGGGCGATGCGGAGGATGCTGTCGGACGCTCCACGATACCGCCCTGCATTTCCTTCGGATTCCATGAGAGCCACGATGGAAGCGGACGCTCCATGAACTTCTCGCTGACAGTCGTCAAAAATCCATGCGGCTTGCTGCCATCGCGTACCGCAATGCGATCGGTAGACTGCACGGCATAGCTCGGGACACGCACCTTCTTGCCATTCACGGTCAAGTGACCGTGAGCGACCATTTGGCGTGCGGCACGACGCGTCGGCGCAAGACCGAGGCGGTAGGCGACGTTGTCGAGGCGCAGTTCAAGGAGCTCGTGGAGGCGCTCGGTTGGGTTGGTGCCTTCAGCAGCAAGTGCTGCACGAACATAGTTGCGGAACTGGCGCTCCGTCACACCGTAGGTAATGCGTACTTTCTGCTTTTCAAGCATTTGCTTGCCGAATTCGCTTCGGCCACCGCGACGACCTTTCTTGTTCTTTGCGCTACGCGCTTCTGACAAGGCAAACTTCTGAGACTGCGCCTTTTCAAAGACGCTGGCACCAAGTCTCTTCGCAATTTTGAATCGTTTTCCAGTGATCATAATGAGTTAGATGCGGCGTGGCTTAGGAGGACGCGGACCGTTGTGTGCCATTGGCGTTGCGTCCTTAATGCTTTTGATCTGAATGCCCTTCGAAGCGAACCCGCGAAGTGCAGACTCGCGGCCAGCACCCACACCACGAATGATGACAGTTGCCTCCTTGAGACCAATCATGGCGCCCTTCTCTCCAATAAGTTCCCCTACCTTTGCAGCGGCGTAGGGTGTTGATTTACGTGCACCAGAGAAACCAAGTGCTCCAGCAGATGAGGAGACGATCGCGTTGCCCTTCTCGTCCGTAAGGACGGCTTTGGTGTTATTAAAAGTTGCTTCAATATGAAGCTGCCCTTTCTCAAGGTGTTTTTTTGGAGACTTTGCGAGCGCGCGCTCCTTACGACCCTGATCAAGGCCACGACCGCTCTTCTTAATGATGCGTTTTTTTCCCATAGTGAATTACGTGTATGAAATTTTATGTCTTCTCAAGCGTGCGTCGACCTGAACCCATGGTCTTGCGGACGTTTCCACGGCGCGTGCGTGAGTTGGTTTTCGTGCGCTGATTGCGAACCGGAAGACCGCGCTCATGACGAATGCCGCGTGCCGAGCGAATATCCTTCAAACGCTTGATGTTCTGACCGATTTCGCGACGAAGCTCACCTTCAATCGTAAATCCTTCTGCAAGCGCACGGAGCTTCTGCTCGTCTTCCGCAGAAAGTTCGCTTCCCTTTTTTGAAAATGGAATTCCAGCTTTGGTAAGAATATCTTTGGCACGAGTTCCCCCGATACCGTAGATCAACGGCAGCGCATACGCGAGCTGCTTATCATCAGGAATAGTAACGCCGGCAATACGCATACAAGTATGAAAAAATTAACCCTGACGCATCTTGCGACGCGGATTCTTCTTGTTAATACGGTACAAACGCCCGCCTCGGCGGACCAAAATATCTCCCGGCTGCTGTTTTTTTACGGATGCACGAACCTTCATGATATTTCGAAAAATTAATTAGCTGAGCCGTCTGACGATGCGTGCGCGACCGCCATAGGGGTCAAGCACCATTTCCACCTGGTCGCCCATGAGAACGCGAATACGATTGAGACGCATCTTTCCCGCAAGATATGCGAGAAGAAGCTCTCCCGTAGCACCCTCCTCCGCGGCCGGCATGCGAACACGAAAAAGAGAGTTCGGCAACACTTCCTCTACGGTACCTGTTGCCGTTTTCTTCTCTTGTTCTTCTGCCATGTGGATGTTCAATGAATCTAGCAGGAAGCTGGAAAATCGTCAAATCGAGGCCGCCAATTATGGCTTTCCGACCACGACCGAAATGGAAGCAGGGTCTTCCGGGAGGCGCTGGCGCCAGAACGGACGCAGGATAAGTACCGCTTTCTTTACTTCAGGGTAGTTGGTAATGATCACCTTTGCTTCTTCTCGAGTCTTCCCTGCAATTGCGGACGCAAGCCGGAGGGAATCCACAGAATAGACCAGTGTCGTCATCCCTGAAAGCGAAAAGGGATAGGTTTTGAGGTCCGCCGCCGGGATGGTGCCCGAGGTCATGCGGAGCTGGTCGTAATTTACGAAAGTCATCGAAGCACCTGCATAATTGGCACCTAAATTCTGCTTAGCGATAGTGGATGCAAGCGCAGCGGCCGGGAAGACAGCGGCTGAAATAGTGCCTTGTTCCTTCACATCAACCATACCGGTCGTTTCGGATGGGGTCGACGGCTGAGAGGTGAATGTAGTCGTCGCTGCACCCGGAAGAAGTACAT
>DATLDL010000001.1:0-6456 GCA_035525885.1 Minisyncoccota bacterium
AGAAAGGCGAATGGCTTAGTAGAGGCGCCACGTAGCACGTGCACGATATCAATACCGGCTTTCGTAAAAGACATCGCGAGTTCGTTGACGAAGGCGATGTTAACGTCGCGAAAACTGTTTTCGACCATTTTCACCGCCTCAGCTTCTTTGATATTTCCCATAGGTACGATTTCAGCTTCGATGATTGAGCGGTAGAGTTCAAGCGCACGCGCAAGACTTTTCGGGCCGGTAGCGCCAATGACGCGCGGAATCGTGCGAACATTCCACTTCACATCTCCCGGATTAATGCGCTCGGGGCAGTGGGCGAAAAAGAAATCTCGCTCTGCCTTCAAGCCCGATTCCTGTTCAATAATCGGAAGCGACACTTCCTCACAGGCGCCAGGATTGACCGTGGATTCAACGACAACAAGCGCGCCTTTTTGTATATGGCGTCCCACACTCCTGCTCGCTGATCGTAGGGGTTCAAGATCGGGACGATGTTCTTCGTCAACGGGTGTCGGTACGCAAATGATGTAGGCATCAGCGCCATCGAGCACCGACTCATCCGTGTCTACCGTGATGTCGCTTGCGGCAAATTGCTGGTGTTCCGCTTCCCCCAAAAAAGGAGCATCACGTTTTTTAAGCGCCTCCACTTTGGTCTGATCGACATCAAATCCGGTGACGCGCAGTTTTTTTTCGTGCGCGAGAATGGCAAGCGGCAGCCCCACATACCCAAGGCCGACCACCGCGATAGAGCGTGTCGCTCTCGGAAGCGGGTGGGATGCAGATTCCTTGTTTCGTGTCGAAAGCGTAGTGTGATTCATACAATGGCGGACAAAGGTGCCGACGTCCGAAACGGATTTTTATGACGAATAATGAGTGTTTTCTGAAGAAGTTGGCGCATCAGCAGGCCGCAGCGTATGGCGCTGCGGCCTGCTGACACATGGTGGTACGTCATGGATGCGTAAGACGAATTGTCTTTTGCATGTAAATACTATGTAATCGTATGCAGTGTGCTCTACATACTGCCGCGTGAATGATGCGGTCTCTGAAAGATCTTCATCTGTGCGTTATGGTACGAACAAGGGGGTGAAAAAGGAGTGAATCATTTGTATTTAACGAGATTTCTTTTTTCGTGCGCGATGCGAAAAATCCGCCGACACTTCGTTGAGCGTCTGATTTCCTCCGTCAAGTTTTGTTTGTGTACGTCCTGGTGGCAGTGTGACCGTAACAGTTGTCCCGTGTCCAGGAGCACTTTGGATATTGACTCGTCCATGATGCATTTTGACGAGTTCGCTCACGATAGAAAGCCCGAGTCCGGAACCAGCTCCTCCCGTGCGAGTTCGTGCGCTGTCGCCACGATAAAAGGGTTCGAAAATGCGGAAGAGGTCTTCGCGCTTGATACCGGATCCGGTGTCTCGTGTGACAAACGCAAGGGATCCTTGCGCATCAAGTCCGATCGTAATGACGATTTCTCCAGAGCGCGTATGCTGTATTGCGTTTTTAATGACGTTGATAGCGATTTGCTCGATGGCCGCCGCGTTACCCCACGCAGTTCGCTCGCGCGCCACTTTCACCCGAATACGAATGGGTTTATGTCCTGCAAGATGCGATAGTTTTTCAACAACGCGATTCACCACTTTTCCGATATCGATCGTCGTAAAGGGGATTTGCTCGGGATTGACGAGGGTATTGAGGGAGAGCAGGTTATTGATGATGTCTGAAATGCGATCGAGCTCCTCGAGATTGCTTACGTGAATACGTCGTCCTGCTTCGGGCACATTCGGATCAAGAAGGCGCACTTCAATATTGCTTTTAATGATCGCGAGCGGGGTGCGCAGCTCGTGGGCAATATTGCCAATGAATTGTTTCTGGGCCACGAGAGCATTTTTAGTGGGCGCGAGCGCGTGGCGTGCGACCAGGTAGCCGAAAAAAACAGTCGACAATAAAATAATAATGGTGACGCCGGTGATTTCTTGCGTGCGGATGTCCTGGAGAGGGCTCAGGATCCTGGTCGCGGTATATGCAGGCGTGCTTGAGGCGAGGGTGGTTCCGAGAAGCTCGATAATGCCGCGTACGGTGTTGTGATACAGGATATAGAGCGCGCCTATTACGAGGCAGAGTATAAAAATACCGTACGCAACATGAATGGCGATGACATTTACTTCCGCGCGAACGAAGAAATCTTCTTTATAGCTACGCGCGAAGTCGGTAACCGATGCCGCGAACCGTTTCCAATACTCCTCCGCGGTTTTCCGGATCCAGTTTGCGTCTGAGATTTTTAACATGGACATCGATAACATTGCTAAACGATTCGTAATTGAAATCCCAGAGATGTGCGAGTAGATCCTCGCGATTGACCACCTCATTTGGATGACGCATGAAGTATTCTAGCAACCCAAACTCTTTGAGGGTAAGCGTCAGTGGTTCGCCATCTTTTGACGCAGTGTGCTCTCCAGGGTTGAGTTCCAAGTTCCCAACCCGCAGGGTTTCTGGAAGCGTTGCTGCAGGACGCCGCAGAAGCGCCTGTAGTCGTGCAACGAGCTCATCAAAGGCGAAGGGCTTTACCAGATAATCGTCCGCACCCGACAGCAGAAGTTCTACCTTTGTTTCCGTTTCTGCGCGCGCGGTTAGCACAAGAATGGGAAGCACGATGTTACGGGCGCGCATTTCTTTACAGATGGCATACCCATCAAGCGACGGGAGCATGAGGTCTAGGATCACGAGATCGTAGTCGTGGTGGTGGAGTGAGATACGGGTCAGGGCTTTTTCACCATCGTCGATGGTATCAACCACAAAACCCTTAGCGGCAAGGCCGCGCACAATCACATCGGCCAATTTCGGTTCATCTTCTACTAAAAGTATGCGCATAGAGTAATAAGGACTAGTTACTGATCGGGTAATAGGGTAGTGCCCTAGTACACCGTATATGTGATGAATGCTTCATGAAGTTCTTCATGAAGAAGAGCAACTAGGGCAAATCATACTACGTTTCGTATTGAGAGAATATGGCCGTTGTCGCAGACTGAGGGCTCTGCTAGCGTACTAAATATTCGTCGGGGTATGCCGGAAGCATACTCCTTCCTCGTTCGCTCACATAGGAAAATATGCTACTTTTCCTATGTTCACTCACTCGTCGGGGTAGCTCAGTTGGTAAGAGCGTGGCATTCATAACGCCAAGGTCGTGGGTTCAACTCCCACCCTCGACACCGAAATAAGCGAAGCGCATGAGGTGCGAGGAGGACGGCACTTGAGTGCCATCCGTGTGGGAGTTGAACGCCGGAGCCATATGCGAGCAGCAGCAAGCATGGCGAGGCCGGGCTCGGGAAAATCTGCGAGTGATGGCGAGAAGATTATTCCTGGCCAACCCACCCTCGACACAAAAACGAACAAAGTGAGGTTTTGTGTCGAGGAGCACGCGTGAGCGTGCGTGTGGGAGTTGAACGCCGCAGCGATGTTTCGCGAGCGCGCGAAACCGCGAGGCATGGCTCGCTACCGAGGCGAACTGGTGAGCCGAGAGTCGCGACCAACTCCCATCCCATATCCTAGATTTGAAAAAGAAGCTCTAACGCGGTACGCTGTCGAAACTGCGGAATAGGTACGCCTATCCCTGCAGTGGCAACTTATATTTGCGGGGGTAGCTCAATTGGTTAGAGCGCCGCCCTGTCACGGCGGAGGTTGCGGGTTCAATTCCCGTCCCTCGCGCAAAGTACAAAAAAGCCGGGTTGGTTCCCGGCTTTTTCTGTACTTATTGCGTGTGAGGACGGGAATTGAAAGCCGGAGGCGCGCAGGCGCCGAGGCAGGGTAGCGCAAATTTTCAGCAGAAAATTATGCGTGACCAATTCCCGTCCCTCGCGCAAAACACATGCCCCGAAAGGGGCTTTTGTGATTCGGTTTCTGACGAGTTTGCTATATTTTAAGTATGTTTATTTCCAGGACTCGTCTATGGTGGTCGACAGCTGGGCTTTTGGCGTTCATTTCTGTAATAGGCCTATTCGCTCGGCAACTAGGTTGGTATCACGAGTATTGGTTTACTGATGTTATTCTCCACACGCTGTCCGGAGCAATGTTTGCCCTTTTTTGGCTCGGTCTTTCCTTTGAAGAAAAGTATAAATCGAAAATTGTCTTCTTTCTTACTCTGGCAATGGCAGGGGTATTTGGAAGCTACTTCTGGGAGGTGTGGGAGTTTGGCGGTATTTACATCCTACCGGAGGTGGCAATAGCATATATACCGAATCTCAGCGATAGTCTGAGTGACATTGCTTGCGGTATGCTTGGCGCACTGATAATTGCTCTTACCTATTGGCCAAGGGTGAGCAACCGTTGAAAAGTCTTGGGCTCTCTGACCGAGACCGAAAGGAGACGCTTAGTTTCTAACTTGTTCCGAGCTAAGATAGCGACTTTTATATGCCTACGGGAGAAACAGAGGATGCATCTATACGTGCAAACTCGCGCGCGAGTTTCACTGCCGCAAGCGCCATCAAAAATGCGGAAACAGCGTACAAGACATCGGAAATATCCCCATTCCAATAGAGTTCTTGTGCCGCCCGATAGTAAAACACCATGTCCGCAAGCGCACGCACGAGGTAGCCAATGACGAGGAGCACGAGATTATTTTGCAGCTTTCCTCCTGATGAACGGATAACCACCATTGCGGCGGTAATCAGGATCGAATCGGTCAAGAGATACATGAGGTTAAATGCTTTTTCGAGCGTACTGATGTCTCCAAAAAACGTGTCCGATCCTTGGTACCAAAAGATCGCAACTGTCGAGATAAGAAACACGATGATGGATTCAATAACCACCCGTTTGCTGATAAGGATCTGGTATACCTGCAGGAATCTGACAATGGCGAGCGCTGTGAACGGAATAAAGAAGACAAAGAAAATGTCTGCGAGCGAAGGGTAGGGTACCTCGGCGTTATTGAAGAGGTTGTAGTACGTCCACACGACGAGTCCGAGGGCGTACGAGATGAACGAGAGCGCCAGATAGAAGAATCCTTTGGCGACGAGGCCTTGGCTCCCAAGCGTTGTACGCGCAGAAAACGCCGCCCCGGCACCAAACAGGTACACGAGCGCATAGCCGATGTTGTAGAGATAATTTGAAGTCGTGCCGTGATCGGTTGTGCGATACAAATCGAAACCCCATGCCATGAGCGCAATGAGCATAACGGTAAGTACAATTATTGCTTCCTTTGATTTAAAAAAGTTCATATGAAAATGGTAGCACGGGCTCAAGGAGTCATTGCCGCCCAGTGGTATATTTATCATACGATGAACGCAGCCAGTGCAGCCGATGAAATTATCGGGCATTTTATAACACTCCTTGCGCAAACAGCAGGCACGCTTCTTGGCCCTACCGAGGTATCGGCGTTGGTGCCGGAAATTACGGTACGTACCGGCATTTCGCGGCTGTGGCGGGGAAGAGTCGAGAATCGCATTGACTGCTCTGATCGCATACAAGCGCAGACCAAGATGGGCATATTGATCCATGGTCTTGAGCGGACGCTTGGTGCGGAGCTCACGGAAAGCTGGCTTGAAGACATTTATACCAAGCTTGAAAAAGCATACACGCCCGCACTCGCGAATGAGCACATTCTTCCGCTCGTGCCCGAACGGTATCTGGAAAAATACCGCCTCCGCCTGCTGTCAGCAGAAGAGCTGGCGACCATGCTCGAGCATGAGCGGGAGCGCGATCGAGAACTCGCACGCGCTAATGTGCAGCTGCGAGAAATAGATCGTCGCAAATCCGAATTCATTTCAGTCGTGGCGCACCAGCTGCGCACACCGCTTGCAGGTTTCAAGTGGGCGCTGGATTTGCTCGTGAAAGGACAGGCAGGTCCCGTAACGCCGGAACAAAAACAGATTCTCGATAAGAGTTATGAGGGAAACGAGCACATGATCTCTCTCGTGGAAGAGATGTTGCGTGCCGATCGTGTGGAAGGGGGGCATTTTGATATCACGCCCGCATCGGTCGATATCGTTCAAGTCGTTAAAAATATCATTTCAGACATCACGCCGCTTGCAGAGAAAAAGCAGATTACCCTGGTATTCGAGCATGGCGCAGAAACAATACCGCATATCATGCTCGATCCGGACAAGATACGCGCCGTGTTTCAAAACCTGATTGAAAATGCGATTTCATATAGTCCTGCAGGAAGCGCGGTTACCGTCGTAGTACGCAAAGAAGAGAAGAACGTGCTCATCACGGTGAGCGATCAGGGTATTGGCATTCCTAAAGGGGAAGAGGGCGAGATCTTCTCGCGCTTATACCGAGCTAAAAATGCCCGTCTTGCACGTCCGGATGGAAGCGGGCTCGGGCTCTATATCGCCAAAAACATCGTGACCCTCCATGGAGGGACGATTCGTTTCGAAAGTGTTGAGAACAAGGGAACTACATTTTTCGTTACCTTGCCCCTATAATGGTAGGGTCTACGTATGCCTGATATTACTCCCGCAACTAATAAGAAAATCCTTT
>DATLDL010000017.1:0-5435 GCA_035525885.1 Minisyncoccota bacterium
AGTATAACTCAAAACTTTTCTGGGGCTGGTCATTGGTCACCAGTTGCAGCTAGATTGCTCCGGATACTCGCAATCTAGCTTGCACTCTCGACCCCGTCTCGCGGTGCTCGTTGCTACTCGCACATCGCTCCGACTTTCAATTCCCACCACCACATGCTTCGCATGTGTCTTGAGGCCCGGGTGGGAATTGGCTACAACTCTCGGCTCGCCAGCTCACCTCGGTCGCAGCCCCGTCTCGCGGATTTCCGTGCTCGGAAATCATCGCTCCGACTTTCAATTCCCGGGTTTGATGCGTACGCATCAAACCCGGGCCTCTTTCGAGGACTCAAGAGGCCCGGGTGGGAATTGAACCCACGCGTCGAGGATTTGCAGTCCCCTGTGTTACCACTTCACCACCGGGCCGAACAAGTGGATACTAGCGTATGAATGCCCGGCCGGCTATATGCCCGTGTGGCCAATTTCATCTAACCGCTGACGACTTTTCTCACCATTGTCCGGCATGAAGGTAATGCGGGGAAGCGGCTTGAGACGCGTATGTGTTTTGAGGTGTTCGGAAAATCCTTGGCGATTCAGCTCAAGAAAGAAAAGCGCGCTCTGTGTTTTTTCTTCAGGAAACACGCTCACGAATACGGTCGCGCGGTCGCCGTGTGACCCCAGAATGGCGCGCGTGACGGTGATCAGGGATTCAGGACCCGCTTCCTGGCGGATGAAATTTGCCGCTTCATGCGCAATTTGTTCAGTGGCACGGCTGTCGTGGTGATTCTCGCGGTTGTGAGGTTCGCCGATCTTCATATTTCAGCGCGTTTAAATGCAATAAGGGTGTCGCCCGGTACAGCATCTTCTTTCGCTTCGATTTCAGTGCCGAAATCACCTTCCGTACGGATTTCTTTCACATCAGCGCGCGCCTGCTGCAAGTTATCTATTTTCCCACGCGTAATTTCCGTATCGCGGCGGACTATTTTAATCAAATTACCCACCGCAAACGTACCTGAAACCAGTTTAACGCCAAGCACCTGATTTTTTGCTCCGGAGGAAAAAGTCTTGAGTACTGTGCCACGACCCAGCTCTTCTTCCACGGCAATTTTCGGCGCGCGCATGGTCACCATCTCGATAATTCTCTCGGAAAGTTTGTAAATGATATCGAACGACTCGATTGCCACGCCTTCTCGCAGCGCCAGCTCGCGCGCGCCTGATTCGGTAGGAGTATTGAAGGCAATGACCGGGCCGTTCGAAGCATGCGCTGATTTCACGTCGCCCTCGGACACCGCACCTACGCCAGAGGCGACGACACGGATACGCACACGCTCGTGCGTAATTTTCTTGAGCTCATGCAGAATGGCATCTACCGATCCTGCGACGTCCGCCTTAATGACGAGCGGAAGCTCGATAATGCCTTCGACTGCAGTTTCTGAGGCGGCCGTTGGTATCGAGGCCATTTCAAGCGCTGCTTTAGTAATGGCGATTTCAGCTTCTTTGCGAGAACTCACTACGGAAAAAGGCGTGCCAGCCGCCGGCAGTTTTGAAAATCCGGAAATACGCGCGGGTTCGGAAGGTCCGGCCTGTTCGATGCGCTTACCTAGGAAGTTTTCAATGAATCGTACAGGCGCGTACGCATCTCCTGCGACCACAAACGACCCGGTCGCGAGGGTTCCGTCTTTCAAGATGAGGGTGGCGGAAGATCCGCGCTTGGCGTCTTGCATAGACTCAAGCACGAATCCGCGTGCAGATCCCTCCGGATGTGCCTCGAGACCTGCTAAATCTGCGGCAAGGAGCACGAGGTCAAGCAGCTCAGGAATGCCCTCGCCGTTTTTTGAAGAAATGGGCGCGTAGGCAATATCGCCGCCAAGTCCTTCCAGGTAAATACCTTTTTCGAGCAGGGAATTTTTCGCGTGCTCAACATCCGCATTATTCTTATCGATCTTCGTGATAGCGACCACAAACGGGATCTTTGCCTCTTGAATTGCGGCATAGGCATCCATGGTTTGCGGCATTACACCTTCATCGGCAGCTACTACCAGAATGGCAATGTCAGCTGCGGACGCACCTCGCGAGCGTAGTGCTTTAAATGCCTCATGACCAGGCGTATCAAGAAAAGTGACGGGGCGGCCGTTATGTTCAGCCACATACGCAGCAACATGCTGCGTAATGCCTCCAGCTTCACCAGCAACGACATTTGCTTTACGGATGTAGTCGAGGAGCGACGATTTTCCGTGATCTATGTGGCCCATCACTGCAATGATGGGCGGCCGTGACGAGGTCGCCATAATATATTGATTTCATCATAAAAGAGCCGTCACCGCAATCCTGTACAATCAACGTATGTTTTGGAACAAACGCGTATATCTTGATGTCGCAGCTGCATTTCCAGTGCGTCCTGAGGCCGCGCGCGCGTTTACGCGCGCTGCAGCGCTCTTCGGCAACCCTTCTTCGCCGCACGAAGAAGGTCGCGTGGCAAAAGAGGCGCTTGAGCAAGCGCGTACCGCTATTGCGCGACTCACGGAAGTAAAATCAGACGATATTATCTTTACATCAGGAGCGACCGAAGCAAACGCAATCGCCATTTTGGGAAGCGTGCATGCAGGAGATCATGCGCTTTATTTGCCAAGCGCACATGCCTCGATTGTTGAAAATATGCGACTGCTTCCCAAGTGCGGTGTCACCATTGAACCGCTTCCTGTACACGACGGTCGTGTCGATGCCGAAGCATTGAAGCGCATGCTGCGTCCAGAAACGAAACTTGTTTCCATGGATGCTGTATGTGGTGAGACGGGAACAATATGGAATACGCGCGAAGTGCACGGCGTACTCGTCAATCATGCGCCGCAGGCACACTTGCATGTGGATGCAAGTCAGGCAGCTCTTTCTGAAAAAATCCTACGCGCACATTTCAGTGCAGACCTTCTTACGTTTGATGCGGCAAAGGTGGGCGGTATGCGCGGCGTGGGCTGTCTCATCGCACACCGTACTATTCCTTTGACGGCGCTCTATCGCGGCGGAGGTCAAGAAAGGGAAGTGCGACCCGGTACGGAAAGTCCTGCGCTTGCCGCGGCGTTTGCGGCAGCGCTTACGGCAAGCGTGGCTGAGCGTGAATTGTTCCGCGCGCGCGCCGTGCACGATCGTGCGCTGCTCACCACTTTTATTACCACTCATTGTTTGGACGTTTGTATAAACGCCGGAAAAGAAACGGTTCCACATATCCTCAACATATCTTTCCCCGGGCGCGACACAGATTATCTGGTCGCGCTGCTTGATGAAGCAGGGTACGCAGTGTCTACACGAAGCGCGTGCGAGACCGATTCTGCAGACGGCTCACGCGCGGTCTTTGTCCTCTGTGGCGATGCGGAGCGGGCTACCAGCACACTCCGTATCTCTTGGCATGCGGGGAACAACTCAACCGAATTGCGCCGTTTCGGTCATGCGCTCGTGCGCGCCGTACGAGTCATTGACAACGCTTCGCGTTAGTACCATTATTACGGTCATGAATCCCGTTAGAAATCGCGGATATAAAGGTCGAGACTACCAAGCGCGTTCGTTTAACCACTCTAGTCGGATAGGGTTCGGCGTGACATTCACGTCCGCGTCCTATTTCTAACGGGATGAATATCGAGGAACTCTCCAAGTCTCAACTCATCCTCCTGACCATCCTGGTCAACTTCGTGACCTCGGTCGCAACCGGCATTCTCACGGTTTCGTTGCTTGATCATGCGCCGCCGGTGGTGACGCAAACGGTTAATCGTATTGTCGAACACACCATTGAAACAGTGGCACAAGCAGCTCCTGCGGTCATCATCAAGGCGCCTACGCCCGCACCTTCAACTGAGGAACTCGTTACGGGCGCCATTGCCGCTTCCGCAAGCCGTCTCGCATGGGTCTATGACGCGTCAACAGGTACGACGAGTCCCGCGCTTGCGATTGGCACCTATCTGCCAAAATCGCGCGCGGTCGTCACTACGGCAAACGCACAACTTCCTAAGGAAGTGTTAGTGCGATTCCCGGACGAATCAACGGCACGCGCTTCACTCGCGCATAGCGGTGAAGGTCTGATAATTTATGGTTTCTCGGACACCGAAAAGCTTCCAACCGCCGCCGCACCCCTACTCCTGTCGGATAAAGAGCTCAAGCTTGGGCAGACGGTTCTCGCCATTAGTAATGACGGCGGCGCAGCAACGGCAATCATTTCACGCGTTGCAGATGACGGCGTGCACACCACGCTTCCTGAAGTAGGAAGCGGCGCAGCAGCAGTCGATCTCTCTGGTAACTTGATTGGAATTGCGGTCGGCGGCACTCCCGGCCTTCTCGTCAGCGCAGAGCATGTTCGAAATCTCCTCACGGCAACATCGACCGCAGCATCTTCCGCCCAATAACCGCTTCGTGCTGCCCGCGCTTGCCCGGCGGTTCACTGGAAACTAATTACGACAAGCGATACACTATAGCGGTATGCCTCCCTTCAAAAATTTCACGACGAAAGCAAAAGAAGCGGTGCGCCGTGCGCACGAGCTTGCCATTGAGCGCGGTCAGAACCATGTCTCGCCGCTACATCTCCTTGCAGCACTCGTGCTACAGGAGGAAAGCCTCGTCTTTTCAATGCTCGACCGTATGGAGGTCGACACCATCCTTCTTTCCGATGCCATTCTTGAAAATCTGGAAGCGCCAGAAAGCGCCTCCACTCTTTCACCTTCCTATCAGATTTACTTAACCCCTGACCTTGCGCAGGCGCTTGAAGCAGCTGGCAAGGTTGCGGCGCGCATGAATGATGCATTTGTGGGTACCGAACATCTCTTTCTTGCTGTGGTTGAGCATCCAGGACCGGTTACAGAAATTCTGACTCGCTTTCGCATCACCAAAGACGGGGCAGCTGCAGTATTGAAAGAATTGCGCGCTGCAAAAGAGGGTGGCGTGGAAGAGCCAAAGCGGTTCCGCGCCCTTTCAAAGTACGCACGCAATCTCACGAGACTCGCGTCTGAAAATAAGCTCGATCCGGTCATTGGGCGCGATATTGAAATCAATCGCGTGATTCAGATTCTCTCACGCCGTACTAAAAATAATCCCGTGCTCATTGGTGAAGCGGGCGTGGGTAAGACTGCTATTGCGGAAGGTCTTGCGGCGCGCATGTCGGTGGGTGATGTGCCGGAATCTTTGAAAGGAAAAGAACTCCTGTTGCTCGATCTTGGGCTCATGATTGCGGGTACAAAGTACCGTGGTGAATTTGAGGAGCGCATGAAAAATGTCATGAAAGAAGTTGAGCGTGCCGAAGGGAAGGTAATTCTCTTTGTCGACGAGCTGCATACACTGGTAGGTGCCGGTGCTGCAGAAGGCGCGCTCGATGCGTCAAATATGCTGAAGCCAGCGCTTGCGCGCGGGGAATTGCGCATTATTGGTGCAACCACGATTAAGGAGTACCAGAAGCATATCGAAAAAGATGCCGCGCTCGAGCG
>DATLDL010000036.1:0-7270 GCA_035525885.1 Minisyncoccota bacterium
GATATAGGCACCCCTGCGCGTTTGTCCACTTGAGATGGATTTTCAAGCAAAAAGTGCAACCCATTTTCAGTCGTCGTTTCGCCCTTAATAGCCAGGTTTGATGGGTATTTCAGTGTAAAACTGAACTGGTCACTTCGATACGTACTCCAATTTGTTGTTTGCGAAGAAACTACGTCAGAACCAGTCTGCATTTTTGAGAACTGTGTCCATCCATATCCGGCGATTACGATTATCAAAATGCCTATGAGGATCCATACGGATTGTTTTGACATAAGTGCTTAATTAAATCTAATTTCTAAATTCTACCATGGTGTTAGGCAGTCTCTAGTTCGAAGGTTGGTAAAATGGTATAATCTACGCGTACCTGTCCCGCCACGGACAGGAACTTTTTATGAAAAAGACCGCAAAAGAAGAATACAAGCACAAACACGGAAGCGACTGGCTTCGCGTGAAAGGTGCGCGTACCCACAACCTGAAAAACATCAGCGTGGACATGCCGCGCGGAGCCATGACCGTCATCACGGGACTTTCCGGTTCTGGCAAGTCATCTCTTGCGTTCGATACTATTTTTGCCGAAGGACAGCGTCGTTATGTTGAATCTCTTTCTGCATATGCACGACAATTTTTAAACCAAATGGCAAAGCCAGACGTTGATGAAATTTCTGGACTCTCGCCCGCTATTTCAATCGATCAAAAGAGTCGTTCGAACAATCCACGTTCAACGGTGGCAACGGTGACTGAAATTTATGACTACCTGCGCGTGCTCTTTGCGCGTGCAGGCCAGCCGTACTGTATTCATCACGACGTGCCTATCGTAAAGCTTTCAAAGGAAGAGATGATCAAAATGGTTCTCTCTCGTGTAGAGGCAAAGCGTGCTGGTGCAGCAAAAGAGGTAATGGGTGTAGCGGTAGATAAAAGCGCAGTGACCATTTACGCACCAGTTGTTGTGGGGCGTAAGGGTGAGTACTACCAGCTGCTCTATGACCTTTTGGGCAAGGGTTACGAAAAGGTGATTGTTGACGGGAAACCGCATTCACTTCGCGAGAAAATTGAGTTAGACCGCAATAAACGTCACGACATTGATGCTGTGGTGGATTCCATTTTCGTATCTGAATTTACCCGCTCCACCACAGGTGCACGCGAGCGCCTTTCGGAAGCGCTCGAGCTTGCTCTCAAAGAAGGTGAAGGTCTTGTAAAAATTAAACACGCGGACGGCACGAGCGAAACACTCTCCTCAAAATTTATCTGTCCTGAAGATGGCGCATCATTCCCTGAAGTTGAACCACGACTCTTTTCATTTAATAGTCCGTACGGCGCATGTCCTGCGTGTAACGGTCTCGGCACAGAGTCGCTTTTTTCTGAAACCATTTGTCCGGTTTGTAACGGCAAGCGCCTTCGCCCCGAAGCGCTTCGCGTGTATTTGAAAGGAAAGAAAGATAAGACGCTTGGGAAGAATGTCGTTGATTTCACTGACATGTCTATTCGGGAAGCGAAAGACTTTGTGGATCAACTAGAACTCTCCGAAATGAAAGTAGACATTGCGGGACCTATCGTGCGCGAAATCGATGCTCGCCTTACGTTCATGTTGAACGTTGGTCTCGACTACCTCACTCTGAACCGTTCTGCCGCAACGCTTTCTGGTGGGGAAGCGCAGCGTATTCGCTTGGCCTCACAACTTGGCTCTGGTCTTACGGGTGCGCTCTACGTGCTTGATGAGCCGACTATTGGACTTCATCAGCGCGATAACGATCGCTTGATCAAAACGCTCCTGGTACTTAAAGATCTGGGCAACACCATCATTGTGGTGGAGCACGACGAAGATACGATTTACTCTGCCGACTACTTGATCGACATTGGTCCAGGGGCAGGAACTCATGGCGGAAAAGTGGTTGTGGCAGGATGGCTCGATGAATTGCTCACTGCAAAAAAGAACGAATCAGGTTCACTCACGCTCGATTATTTGCGTGAAGAAAAAGCAATTTCAGTTCCAGAAACACGTCGTACTGGTGAAAAAGGCGCAGTGAAAATTAAGGGCGCAAATCTGCACAACCTTAAGAATCAAAACATCGACGTGCCACTTGGGAGATTGGTATGCATTACGGGCGTTTCTGGCTCAGGGAAATCTACATTCCTCTATAACATTTTGCACAAGAACCTCGCGCTTCGTGCAGCAAAGCGTGAGTCGAAGCCGGTGCATGTAGCTTCAATTACCGGCACGGAATACGTTGGCCGTACAGTGCTCATTGATCAATCGCCCATTGGTCGTACTCCGCGTTCAAATCCTGCAACGTATACGGGTTGTTTTAACCATATTCGTGACTTGTTCTCATCAACATCTGAAGCTCGTGCGCGTGGTTGGAAACCGGGCCGCTTCTCGTTCAATGTTCCTGGAGGTCGCTGTGAAGCGTGCCAGGGTAATGGTCAGATTGCAGTTGAAATGCACTTCTTGCCGACGGTGTATGTGGAGTGTGATGTCTGTAACGGAAAGCGTTTTATGAAAGAGACGCTCGATGTAACCTATCGCGGGAAAAACATTTTTGAGGTTCTCCAAATGACTATTGAGGACGCACTCAAATTCTTTGGAGACATTCCTGCGATTTCGGATCGTCTTGAGTCTCTTAAGTCGACCGGACTTGAATACCTTACGCTCGGTCAGTCCGCGACAACGCTTTCTGGCGGAGAAGCACAGCGTGTGAAAATTGCTTCCGAGCTCTACCGACCAATCACCATGAAGACCATGTATCTCCTGGATGAGCCAACTGTTGGTCTCCACTACGAAGACGTTCGTAAACTCATCGAAATCTTGCAAGAGCTTGTACGTCGCGGGAACACGGTCGTCGTCATTGAACACAACCTCGATGTCATTAAGTCATCTGATTATCTGATTGACTTTGGTCCCGAGGGTGGCGCGGGTGGTGGAAAAGTGGTGGCGAAGGGTACACCTGAAGAAGTCGCGGATTCTGATCATTCGCACACCGCAACGTATTTGCGAAAGGTGTTGCGAAAGAAATAACCCCGCCATTACAGCGGGGCCTTTCTAGTCGAAGAGACGCATGATCGGGAAACCCTTTTTTAAGAGTTCGTCCCAGCGCGGATCAGTCTCGCTAGTCGGCACAGTGCCGAAATACCGCTCGAATACCGTACGCCACAGGCGCGGACTGGTACGTGCTGAGTACATGTCATGCGGGACGAACCGCTGCATCTCATCAGCAATAATGAACTCAAGAACAAATCTACTCGAGGTTGGGAGAGGAGTTGAATCCGGCACGGGTGTCTCCTAGTCGAATATCCTAAGTTTTTATCGTACCATTGGTTCTAGCATTCATGATTAAAAACCAGTTGATAACCTATAACCTGCCGGATCTCCCGGGCGTCTACCTCTTCAAGCAGGGACGGAGGGTGCTGTATGTAGGAAAAGCCACCTCGCTCCGCGACCGCGTGCGGTCGTACTTTGATGATGATCTTATTGCCACTCGAGGACCGCGCGTGGTCGATATGGTCACGAAATCTGACCGCCTTGCGCACGAGACAACACCGACCGTGCTTGAGGCCCTGGTGCGAGAAGCAGCGCTCATACGCAAGTACCGTCCTATTGGTAACGTGGAGGGGAAGGACGATAAGACGTTTCTGTATGCATGTATTACCGACGAGGAGATTCCTCGCGTCCTCATCATTCGCGGCAAAGACATCGATTTCAAGAATTTGAAAACTGAAAACGTAAAACTAAAAACCACATTCGGTCCTTTTCCATCAGGAGCGCAACTTCGAGAAGGGCTCCGGCTTATTCGGCGTATTTTCCCGTTTTTTGATACCGAGCACCCTGTTGGCCATACGAGCAAACATCAAAAGGCAAAGGTTGAGTTCAATCAGCAGATTGGGCAGTACCCGCGCGAATTTGATCGCGAGCACTACAGCCATACGATTCGCAAAGTCTGTCTTTTCCTTGCGGGTCGCGGTAAAGAGCTTCGCCGTAAGCTCGAGCGCGAAATGAAAGATGCGGCGCGGGATGAGCGATTTGAAGATGCAGCAGAAGCGCGGCGTCAGCTGTTTGCACTTGACCACATTCAGGATGTCTCACTCATCAAAGAAGACCGTGAAAAAGAAAACGCTGAGGATGTACGGATTGAGGCATACGACACCGCGCACATCTCAGGTACGAATGCGATAGGTGTCATGACCGTGATTCAGGGAGGGATGCCAGCAAAAAAGGAGTACCGAACCTTCCGTATCCGCACGGCGAAGAACGATGACATCGCATCGCTCAAGGAAATTCTTCGACGTCGTTTTGGGCACCCTGAATGGCCGTATCCGAAGGCCGTGGTGATAGATGGCGGCAAGACGCATAAAAAGGCGGCAGAATCGGTTCTCGCGGAGCTGGGCATACAGATTCCGGTCGCAGCAGTGGTCAAGGACGAGCGGCATCGGCCGCGCGAAGTCATTGGGGCGCTTCGCGCGGGCGTGTCTGACGCTGACGCCGTGTTGGTGAATAGCGAGGCACATCGTTTTTCATTGCGTCTCCACCGCCAGGCAAGGACCCGCGCTCTTCGGGTATAATCATTTTTAATGACCGGAACGATTGTCGGAGTTTTACGCGGTGGACCATCTCATGAGCACGAAGTGTCGCTCAAGACAGGCCACGCCATTCTTTCGAATTTGTCTCCCGAACGGTTCCAGGCGCGCGATATCTACATTGATAAACAAGGAAATTGGCACGATCGTGGGAAGGCCGTCACGCCTGAAAAAGCGCTTCGTCAAATCGATGTCGCCATTGTAGGACTCCACGGCGAATACGGAGAGAATGGGGAAGTACAACGTCTTCTGGAGCAACTTGGCGTGCCGTATACCGGTGCCAATGCGTTTGCGTCATATCTTGCGATGCATAAGCTTATGGCAAAAACACATGCCAAAGAAGCGGGTCTACTGACACCAGACTTTCGGTACATTGAGCGCGCTGACGACATCGACGCGGTAGTGCGCGAGGCGATCCATTCCTTCATGTCGCCTGTGATCGTAAAGCCGGTCAACTGGGGGTCGTCGGTTGGTGTCTCTCGACAGACAGGATTTGCGCCGATTCGAAACGCAGTTGCCGCTTTGTTTGAAGATGGTGCGCAAGGCGTGCTTATTGAAGAATATGTGCGCGGTAGGGAAGCAACGGCCGGAGTAGTAGAGGGACTACGCGGTGAAGAGCTCTATGCGCTTCCGGTAGTAGAAATCATTCCTCCCGAGGGAGATTTCTTTTCTACTGAAGTTAAATATAACGGGACTACTCAAGAAGTTGTCCCAGGCCGCTTCTCTCGCGTCATCACCGAAGAATTGCAGCGCGCGGCAAAACTCATGCATCGTACGCTTGATCAGCGTCACTACTCGCGTACGGACTTTATAGTTTCTCCACGCGGCATTTTCGTACTTGAAACCAACAGTGCTGCAGGAGTCGGTCTGACCCCTGAATCTCTGTTACCTAAATCCCTTGCCGCCATTGGTGTTGCATTCCCTGACTTTCTATCCCACCTTGTTGACCGTACGCTCCGTCGCGCATGACCCTTGCAGAAACGTATAATCGAATCGCCGAAGCGTGGCATCGCGATCACTCAAACGATGACTGGTGGAAAGAAGGAACGGATACGTTACTTTCTATGCTTCCGCAGCAGGCGACCGTGCTTGATGTGGGGTGTGGCAGTGGAGTGAAGGCAAAATACTTCCTTGATCGTGGTTTGATAGTGACCGGTATAGATATTTCAGAAAATCTCCTTACCATTGCGCGTCGTGAAGCGCCTGCAGGTACGTATCAGTTACTTGCGATGGAAAATCTCGATTCCATGCAGGAGCAGTTCGATGCGGTGTTCGCTCAGGCATCTCTTCTACATATTCCCAAAGGAAATGCGGAAGACGTAGTGGGTAAAATGGCTGCACGGGCGAAACCAAACGGATTTGTCTATATTGCTGTTAAGGAGTCTCGACCAGGCAAGCCCGATGAAGAGATTAAAAAGGAGAATGACTATGGGTATGACTATGAACGCCCGTTTACGTATTTTCAGATGGCAGAACTTGAAGCGTATATGGGCAAGGCGGGGCTGAGCGTGGTATGGAAAGAAGGTAAGCCGTCGGGGAAAACAGTATGGCTTCAAATTATTGCAAAGAGATGTTAGGGTAGTGCGTACGGGCCCATAGCTCAGTTGGTAGAGCACCTCATTTGCAATGAGGGGGTCTGGAGTTCGAATCTCCATGGGTCCACAAAAATAACAAAGCACCTTGAATGGTGCTTTGTTATTTTTGTGGAAGCCGGAGCGCGTCGGCGCGAGGCGGGGTCGCGACCTTTTTCAGCAGAAAAAGAGTTGTGATCACAAACAGCGCGCCCTATAAGTACTCTTTAAATAATGAAAAGCCGCACCAGGGGTGCGGCTCGGTTTTCGGCGGTGAAGTTTACGCGGCCCACTCGAGCGCACGCGCGTTGCGTGCAGCTGGCCTGTGGCCAAGTTGTGCAACCAGTGAAGGCTGCTTGGCTTCGAGAGGTTTTCGCTCCCAGGTGGCTTGACTCAGGAAGTCGCCAGAAAGGGAAGCGAGCGTCAGGACAACGAACTCCCGACCTTTCTCGTAGCGACTGCGCATGTTGCGAACGCACGCAACGCCACCTTCGATCTCATCTGCCCCATCGTTGTGGGTAGGAACAGCGAGTTTTCCTCCTATAGCTAACCTCGGGGTGAACGTGGACAGTCCGTTGTCCGTAGATTCCAGCATGACACTCCTCCATGAGTTGAGCACTAAATCAAGATTTCGGTGTGAAAACCTTCCCACATCCTGTGAGCGGCACACCAGGTATCAAGTATACCTTACCTTCATGAATTATTTATGAATCTCACGCTCCATAGCCCTCAAATACGCTTACAACCACTTAATTGCCACTAAGTAGACTGCTCCAGAAGCAAGTGCTCCAACGACGGCCCCGTATGCCATGTCCACAAAACTCATTGCGAGCGGCCAATGGGCTGTTGTGGCAAGGTTCGTTAGGTCGTAAATACAGAATGCGACGAGACCGAAGAAAAAGCCGGTTACCAGTGCTCGTGTAAATGACTGAGCTGCAAGCGCGGGCTGAATAACGAAAAAGACCATGCCGGCTGCATACAATACATACAAAAGTCCAGCGGCCCACCATGTCACCGTTGGCGCCAAGAGGTCACCAAGCTGCGTTTTATAATAATTTTTCGCGACGAGGCCAAGCCATATGACGTCGAGCACCATGAGTGCCGGAATCGTGCAAAGCCAGAGCTGGATA
>DATLDL010000040.1:0-7930 GCA_035525885.1 Minisyncoccota bacterium
ATAGTCCTGGTGTCTCACGTCATGCGCCCCACGATGATCAGGTTGCGCCGATCCCGGTTCACGCCGTCCCTGGTGTGTGCCAGGTCCGTGTGTTCGGCAAGTGAGTGCGTGACCCACGTACGCTCGACTCCGACCTCCCGCGCTTGCGCGTGGAAAATGGCCTGAAGATCGAGGTGCACGCCGTTCTTGGTGATGATCGCACCGCCTTCCCACCGACTGCTCGCAAACGATGCAAGCTTTCGGTTGTACTCGCCAAATACGGTATCGGCAAACGGGTGGCAGAACACCATCGGAGGAATAGCGAATGCCATACACATCGCGATTTCTTCCGCCTTCTCCACGCACTTTGTTTCGACGAATGTGCGGACGATCGCGTGTACGACGCTGAAATCCGTTCGGCTTGCGTCTCGGCCTGCCACGACGAACCGGTCAATCAGTGAGTCTCGGCCGGCATGCGCGACGATCATGTGCTCACCTGCAACGGCAATGATTACCGGACACCCCGCCGCGCTCATGACGAACGCGCTTTCCGGCTTGAGGAATGTTCCGTCCGCGGGCACATCCTTATTGCGGAACAGCTCAGTATTGTTTCCGAGTCGGATGTGGTTTTTGCGGATCGCCTCCACTCCGACTACGACGCCGCTTTGCGGTGCCACATGCGGTGCGTATGCCGTGCGGATTTCCTGCATATTCAATTCCGTATAGAGCGCATTCACGAGCATTTTTTGCGACGGCTTATCCTGCGCGCACTGCAATCCTTTGAGCGACCAGCAAGGCACATCATATGCCTTGGTCTGCGATGGCCCGAGTGCGGTAAGCCGCACCCGCGCCGAATCAATACTCATCCTTTCTGCGCGTAACATAGAACTCCTCCTGCACTGAAATGGGTCTGTGGTAGTTATGCCATGTCACTCCATATAAATCAAATCAAAAATTGCCATATTTACTTTACATGATATAATGGAAACAGAACCATCACTTGCAGAAGAGGAGCTTGACATGACCAGCATGCATCGGGACTCAAAACTGGCGAGCCAGATATGGGAAGGGAAGCCGGAAGCAATTCGGGAAGTACGGAGGAGCTACGAAGCAGACCCTGAGGGACAGTTCGTGCCGTGGGTAAGTACGCTCTACAGCTTCCGGTCAATTTCTGCGTGCGCGCAAGAGCTGACGATGCTCATACCTCGCATGGTTGCATGGGTGGGCGACGAGGAGTTGGCGAAGATGGATCACCTAGATCCCCTAGGTCGAGCTGACCAGTTCGATGTGATTTCCACGGTGCTGGTATGGGCCGCAGAGCGCGCTTCGTCTGAACATGAGAAATCTCGACTCATGGAGCGCGCATACGACGCGGTCGGGCATGGACTGTATCTCGTACCCAAGCAGGCCCTGCTTCTGCATACACGCCCATTGCTCTTTCTAACCCGGGTGCAGACTTCTCTCTGGAGTGATTTGAAAGATGAAGCGCGCGCAACACTGCGCCTTGTGTCTACGCTTGTGCCCCATGTCGCTGATCCAAATCAGAAGGTGCGGATCTATCGAAAGCTTGGGCTCCTTGAGCTCAAGACTGGCAATCTGCGTGGCCTCAAGCATCTCTTTCAATCGCTATTCGTGAAAGATGTGGCTGCAGCCATTCACCGCAAGACGCTCTTTTTCTGGAAATGGTGATCATTGCCGCCCGCGACTTGAAAGTCGCGGGCGGTTCTTCTTTTTGCTAGAGTGCCTTCATGCAAGGCACGCTTTCGGTTGTCGCGACACCCATCGGGAATTTGGGGGACATTACGCTGCGCGCGCTTGAAACCTTCCGACAGGCAGATGCGATTGCCTGTGAGGACACCCGGGTTACGTCCAAGCTTTTGGCGCGCTATGAAATTTCAAAACCACTTCTCGTATTCCATGCGCGAAGCGGTGCTGGTGCCACGTCGCGTGTACTTGCCCTGCTTGCAGATGGGAAGCGGGTTGCGCTCGTAACCGATGCCGGCACCCCCGGTATTTCAGACCCCGGAACGGAGCTGGTGGCGCGCGCACGAGAAATCGGCGCGCGCATCGAAGCCATTCCTGGCGCCTCGGCCCTCACTGCCGCGCTCTCCATCGCAGGCTTGCCAACAGCTGAATTTCTCTTTCTTGGATTTCTCCCGCATAAAAAAGGCCGTCAAACGCTCTTCAAGACCATTGCTGCTGAGCAGCGTGCGGTTGTGTTCTATGAATCCCCGCACCGCATCGAGAAGGCGCTCGCTTCGCTCGCGGCCGCCCTCCCGCCTTCCCGCACCGTCACTATCTGCCGCGAACTTACCAAAATTCATGAAGAGGTAGTGGCCGGAACTCCTGCAGAAGTTTCCCAAAAGCTCACCGCCGCAGGCGGTATGCGTGGCGAATTCGTCGTCATTGTTGCACCATAACGAGGCACGCTATACACTAGGTGCAATGTCTCGCTCAAGCTTGCTCATCCTTCTTGGTTTTCTTACCATTCTTGCTCCATTTGCCGGCCTGCCTTCGTCCTGGGTTGCCATTCTCACTTCACTCTTTGGCATGTGTGTCGCTATCATTGGCTTTTCAATACGCGTTCAAAAAGTAGAAGAGGCAAGAGCACAGGAAAAGACCGCGCAAGCTCCGGTGGAGGACGCGCCCACACCTTCAATCCCTCATGGCGTCTCGCCCATCTAGGAGTCACGGGCCCATTTTCGCAGGCGGCGCAATCGCGTTTGGGGTAGGTTTTTTTGCGCTGGCTCCGTACGTTTTTTCTACTACGTATGTACGTCCGCTTGTTGCGGCAATCACAGCAACTTCTTCTCCCGTTGCAGAAGTAGCGCCACTGCCCACGGTTGCGCACGTGAAAACGCCCGCATCGGTCAAAGGCATTTACATGAGTCAGTGTGTCGTCGGCACGCCATCTTTTCGAGATTCTCTGGTAAAGCTGGTCGATGACACCGAACTCAACTCAATTGTTATTGATATCAAGGATTTCACCGGGAAAATTGCCTTTCCTACCGACGACCCCATTTTGAAAGATTCGGTGTCAGATGCATGTGGCGCGCACGACATGAAGGAGTTCGTAAAGAAACTGCATGACAAAGGTATATATGTCATTGGGCGCATTACAGTCTTTCAAGACCCCAACTACACCAAGCTCCATCCTGAACAGTCCGTACAGAGCAAAGCGCGCCCAGGTGAGCCGTGGAAAGACCGTAAAGGGCTCTCATTTATAAGTTCTGAAGCAAAGCCGTACTGGAATTATGTCGTGGCGCTTTCGAAGTACGCGCACGATGTGGTCGGGTTCGATGAGCTCAACTATGACTACATTCGCTGGCCCTCAGATGGCGACATGAAAGACGTCGCGTATCCTGCCGGCATTCCGCGCGCAGAAGCCATCGAGCACTTCTGGAAACACCTTTACGAAAATGTGCATCCCACTGGCGCAATTATGTCTGCAGACCTCTTCGGCTACGTCACGGTTCTCGAAGATGATCTTGGCATTGGGCAGCAGCTTGAACGCGCACTTCCATACTTCGACTACATCGATCCTATGGTGTATCCGAGCCACTACAACAATGGGTTCGCAGGTATCGCTAATGTAAATAATGATCCCTATAAAGTAGTGCATGTATCAATGGTGCGCGCGGTAGAACGTACGATTGCCTCTACCACGAAAGTCGCTTCGCTTTCTGAAACGCCTATCATGCAGACGGTGACCATTCCTGCACACCCTTCGACAAGCTCAGGCCAAGTGATTGCAACAACCACTGAAGAACGTGCCACCGGGTTTTACGCCAAGCCCTCGTATCCGGCAAATAAAATGCGTCCATGGCTTCAATCTTTTGACTACCCGGTCCCGTACACGCCTGCCATGGTTGCAGCACAGATTAAAGCCAATACCGACGCCGGCCTCAACTCCTATATTTTCTGGGATGCCGCGAACAAATACAGCGCACTCCGCCAAGTCGTCGCAGCTGAGTGAATACCACCTCGTGCTATTGCATACGTTAAATTCTTAAACATCAGTACGCTATAATACGTCGCATGTATAACCCCGAACGGGTAACGTATTTTGCAGCAACCGACTCGAGAGGGAAGAAAACGCCCTTTGGCATTAAAGCCAAGGATCGTGAGCGCCATATGTACGTCATTGGAAAGACGGGCATGGGTAAATCCACGCTCCTGGAAAACATGGCGATCCAGGATATCAGGAACGGGGAAGGTATGGCCTTCATCGATCCGCACGGAAGCGCCGTCGACAAACTCCTCGACTACATTCCTGAAGAGCGCATCAAAGACGTGGTGTACTTTGCGCCGTTCGACCTTGATTGCCCTATTGCATTCAACGTCATGGAAGACGTGGGCTATGACAAGCGCCATCTTGTGGTGTCGGGCCTCATGGCCACGTTTAAGAAAATCTGGCTGGACGCATGGTCCGCGCGCATGGAGTACATTCTTTCGAACACAATTCTCGCTCTCCTCGAGTACCCGGGTGCGACACTCCTTGGCGTGAATCGCATGTATACCGACAAGGCATACCGAAAAAAAGTAGTGGAGAACGTGAAAGATCCTCTCGTCAAAGATTTTTGGGTAAAGGAATTTGCCACGTATACTGACCGTTACACGCAAGAAGCGACGCCGGCCATTCAAAACAAGATCGGCCAGTTCACGAGCAATCCGCTCATTCGCAATATCATTGGCCAGTCAAAGTCATCGTTTGATATCCGTACGCTGATGGATCAGAAGAAGATCCTCTTGATCAACCTTTCCAAAGGTCTTGTGGGCGATACGAATATGAAGCTTTTGGGTTCCATGATCACGACCCGTATTTTCCTTGCAGCCATGAGTCGTGCCGAGCTTGCCGAAAAAGAACTCAAGGCGTCGGCGAAGTTCTACTTCTACGTAGACGAATTCCAGAACTTCGCGAATGATACCTTTGCTGAAATCCTGTCAGAGGCACGTAAATACAATTTGAATTTGCTCATCGCGCATCAGTATGTGGAGCAGATGGAAGAGCAGGTGCGCGCGGCCGTCTTTGGAAACGTGGGTACGACCGTGGCGTTTCGCGTCGGCCCCTTCGATGCCGAAGTGCTTGAGACTATTTTCTTCCCTGAGTTTACGAAAGAAGACCTGGTGAATCTTGGCTTTGCGCAGGTGTATATGACGCTCATGATTGACGGCATTGGTTCCCGACCATTTTCTGCCGTGACTATCCCG
The DNA here is from genome assembly GCA_035525885.1 of Minisyncoccota bacterium. Classification (GTDB taxonomy): domain Bacteria; phylum Patescibacteriota; class Minisyncoccia; order Phycocordibacterales; family Phycocordibacteraceae; genus C7867-001. The sequence goes on from DATLDL010000040.1 coordinate 5,191, forward strand.
CCCATAGAAAAACCGCCGCAGGTGTTTCGTAAAGAAGTGCTTGAAGCGTCGCGCGCTGCCTTTGCCAATCCTCGTGCGGATGTAGAGGGGGCGATTATGGCCGAACTTGCTGCCTCAGGGCTTGATGTGGCGGCAGGGGAGCCGGAGCCGCAAAAACGCCGTTTTGCCGACCGTCCTTCAAGCGAAGCGCCGCGCGACAGACGTCCTTTGCCGCCGCGCGACTCAGCTCCACCTGCGCGCCCCACATTTTCTCAGCCGCCTCGTCCGCCAGAACGTTATGAAAATCGGCCGCAGCCACAAGCCGTTTCGCGCGAACCTATGCAGCGTCCGCCTCCCGCACCGGAGAAAACTGCTGACGATTTGAAATCAATATTGCGCGCCGTCACGGCAAAAACGGGCGAAGCAAAAGAGAAGAAAGAGGTGACGCAGCAGCAATCACTCAAAAGCGCACTTGCCGACGTGCTTGCAAAAAGTGCGCCGCCGCCGAAAGCTCCTCTGCAGGCAAAGTCACCTGCTCCTCAATCGACACCGCCAGCTCCGCGTCCTGAAACTGCTACAGCTCCGCAGAAACCTGCCACGCCGCAACCGTTTGAAGTTTCGGAAGAACACTTGCGAAAGATCCTTAAAGGAGAAGCGTAACCCACCCTACCTATGAGTCATTTGCGATACGTTGTCATCGGGCTCACCCTCATACTTTGCGCTCCATTTGTGGCGCATGCCGAACTCATCAACATCAATACCGCAGATGCGGCCGCACTCGACACTCTTCCTGGTATCGGGCCATCCAAAGCCGCGGCGATTATCGACTACCGTACGCAACAGGGACCATTTGCAGTCATTGCAGATATTCAAAACGTAAGCGGCATTGGTCCTGCAACATTTGCAAATATTCAATCGCTCATTACGGTCAGCGGCTCGACTCAATCAACCACGGGAAATACAACTGCGGCGGTCACTACAACGTCTTCCACACATACGGCGTCGCCAGTCACTGTGTCCGAAACAGCGACCGCACCGCCAGTAACGCCGCAGGCACGCATTGTCGCGGGTACCGACCGAACGAGTATTGTGGGTGCAGATGCGCTCTACACTGCCGAGGTGTATGACGCGGGCGGGATACGTCGCACGGATGCTGCAGTTACCTGGTCGTTTGGCGACGGCACGAGTGGTACAGGGGCATCTGTCGCGCATGCTTATTTTGCTCAAGGCGATTATGCAGTCGTAGCTGAAGCGGTACTTAAAAATGGCGAGCACGCATCAACATCGTTCGTTGTGAGCGCCATACCTGTCATGGTGCGTATCGATGCAGTTTCTTCCGCAGGAATTACTATTCACAATAGCGACACGCACACTCTCGATCTTTCAGGGTGGCAGCTCGTCTCTGGTGGGCAACTATTCACCATACCTGCAAACACTCGCATGTTAGGCGATAAGACCATAACGTTCGCATCGCAAGTGACCGGACTGCTTCCTGCAGCATCTGCCGAACTTCGGTTTCCAAGCGGTGTACGTGCAGTCTCCGGACCAATTGCTCCTGTAAGTACACAGACAATGAAACCTTCTCCCGCTGCGCCTGCGTTATCAAAAGTGCAGACGGTCGAAACTATACCAAGCGCCGTAACCAGTACATCGCATGGAACTGAAGCAGTAGTAGCCCCCGCAGCCAAGGCGAGCCTTGCCGCTGCGGGGGCTGCCGTGGAGACCGCATCTACGACGCCCTCCGCACCAGGCACGCAAAAATCATTTCTCACGTCGCCGTGGTCCTGGGGCCTCACTAGCGTGCTGCTTATGTCCGCAGGCGCCTTCATATTTTTGTGAAAAAACGCATACTTATTTTTTCTCTCGCCTATTATCCGCACGTAGGCGGTGCTGAAGTGGCGATCAAAGAAATCACGGATCGCATTGCTCCGGATGATATTGAATTTCACATGCTCACGCTGCGGTTTGCTAGCGAGCCCAGCGAAGAGCACATAGGAAACGTGCATGTCCATCGTATTGGAAACGGGAACTCGTACGTTTCAAAAATTCTTTTTCTCCTGCAGGCGGTACGCGAGGCGCGCCGCCTGCATCAGGCGCAACCGTTTGATGCTTGGTGGGCCATGATGACGTACATGCTCTTTCCAATCGTGCTTTTGCGTTTGCAGGGCCTTCGCACCCCGTACCTGCTCACCCTCCAGGAAGGCGATCCATTTGCGCACGTGTTCAATCGTTGGTTCATTGTGCCGTTTCGGGCGCTCCTGAACAAAGGTTTCAAAGAGGCGGCGGCGGTGCAGGCCATTTCCACGTATCTTGGTGCATGGGCAAACAAGGCCGGATATGCGGGCGAGGTCGCGGTTATCCCAAACGGAGTCGATATAGAACACTTTACGCATGCGTACTCTGCCGAAGAGTGCTCCGGTATGCAGCGTGCGTTGGGGAAAAAGAACGGCGACATATTCATGGTTACTACATCTCGCCTTGTATATAAGAATGCTATCGATACGGTTGTTGACGCGCTTACGCTGCTGCCCGATAACGTGCACTTCGTTATTTACGGGACGGGTCCGCTTGAATCAGATTTAAAAATAAAAACGAAAAACGCAAGACTTGAGTCGCGCGTGCATTTCATGGAATATATCTCGCATACTGATATGCCACGCGCGCTTGCTGCCTGCGACATCTTTATCCGTCCATCCCGCTCCGAAGGCATGGGTAATTCTTTTCTTGAGGCCATGGCGGTAGGGCTTCCGGTCATTGCCAC
>DATLDL010000015.1:0-9350 GCA_035525885.1 Minisyncoccota bacterium
TTGGACCACGAGTACGTTTTTCGAAACTTACAGTTTCAGTACACCTTGTGAGTATTTTTCTGTTCGTCTCACTCCAGAAAAATACTCACAAGGTTTTCGAACCCAAGACGCAGGCACCCCATGCCTGCTTCTGTGCGCAAAAATGCGCTGCGCTTATTTTTGCTGCCAGACTTGGATTCGAACCAAGATACTCAGATTCAGAGTTCTTCGCTTTTGTGCGAGCGAAGTTCCTAATGCTGGTCATGCGCACTGCTGCCAGACTTGGATTCGAACCAAGATACTCAGATTCAGAGTCTGAGGTCCTACCATTAGACGATCTGGCAGCACTGCGCATGACAACAGCATTTCCTTCTGAGGACCGAATGCAAAGCGAAGCAGTTCGCTTTGCATTCCCACCATTAGGACGATCTGGCAATACTGCGGTACCGGAGTACCGCAGTAGAGAGACGATACTAGAAAAAGAGGTCTTATTCAAATAATAAGAAAAGCCCGCGGGTGCGGGCTTTAATCAAAAGAAATGAAGAACCCTACAGTTCACGTTTGCGAGCGACGTAGTACTTCTTGTCCCCTTCCACGCACGTTTCGATAGTTCTCTCGTGAACATAATGATCGAGGATGTCCTCGGCGAGACCAGTGGTATCCGAGTGTCGAGCCTGGCCTGTAAGAACCGTGAGATCTGAAGCGTACACTTTTTCACCATTCCCGATACGACGCAGTACTCCTTTGACGATTTCCCAGCGCTCGTAGTGAGAGCGTTTCCCTTCTTCCGTAATGAGGAACTCGCGCGTGGAAACGTAGCCGGGCTCAAGTTTCCCCTTGATGTAGCATTGCGAACGAGCTTTGTCGAACAGCGAGGGCGTGATGGAAGTGGTCTTGTGTGTAAACGCGCCGGAATGTCCTTTGCCGTCGTCGAAGTATTCCTCGACATACGTTTCACTCTCCGAAAGACGAAACAGGGTGGCGCCCGTCTTGCCTGAATTCCAAACCGTCGTAAGTAGTTGCAACAGCCCGGTCATAGTAGCTACGGGAGGCCCGTCTTTTCTTCTCATACCAAACTCCTTTGCACGCAAAGTGCGTAATGGACGAATCGTCTAGCGCTAGAGTACTCCGCAAACCACTGGCTGTCGAGAACTTATTTTGACTTTCTCTTTTGCGCAACTGCGGCTGCAAGGAATTCGGTAAACAGCGGGTGCGGGGCAAGCGGGCGTGCCTGGAGCTCTGGATGAAACTGCGTACCGAGCATGAATGGGTGCACTGATTTTGGAAGTTCTGCAATTTCCATGAGTACTGAGTCGGGAGAAGTGCCTGAGAACAGGAGGCCCGCTTGTTCGAGCTGCGAAACATACTTGGGATTGATTTCGTAGCGGTGGCGGTGACGCTCGTCAACCATTTCTTTTTTGTAGGCGCTGCGCGCTATGGTGCCCTTTTTGAGGTAGCACGGGTATACGCCAAGGCGCATGGTGCCGCCGTACTTTCCGTTTGCAAGCTTTTCTTTCTGATCTTCCATCACTGCAACAACGGGGTGCGGCGCGCCGTTATCGATTTCTGTCGTATGTGCGCCCTTAAGCTTGGCCACGTGACGTGCGTACTCTACCACCATGAGCTGCATGCCGTAGCAGAGCCCAAAGTACGGAATCTTGTGGGTACGTGCGTACTCGATCGCCTTGATCTTCCCTTCTATGCCCGTCTCACCAAAACCTCCGGGAACCAAAATGCCGTCAAATTTGCCGAGCATTGCCACTGATTTCCCCTTTTCAAAATCTTTTGCATTGACCCAGGTAATTTTCGCGCGTTTACCGAGTGCCGCCGCTGAAAACTTAATCGCTTCGATAACTGACAGGTAGGCATCAGAGAGCACGAAGTCGCCCGTATCAAAATATTTGCCCACAATAGCCACCGAAACTTCTGGTGCCGTCTTACTGTGCGCTGCGTCCACGAACTTCTTCCATTTCCCAAGACCCGACGCTTTCTTTGCAGGCAGCTGCAGGGATGCAAGTAGTGTGTCACTCAATTTATCTTTATCGAAATTGAGCGGCACTTCGTAAATACTGTCGACGTCGGGCGCAGAAATGATGTGTTCCGCGCGCACGTTGCACCAAATGGCCAGCTTCTCTTTACGCTTTTCATCCATCGGGCCTTTTGAACGGTCGATAATGAAGTCTGGCTGGACGCCATAGGAGTTCAAGGAACGCACTGCCATCTGGGTTGGCTTGGTTTTCATTTCTCCAAGCGTGCCTGGCACGGGCAGATACGACACCATCATAAAGAGAACGTCATCAGGGTGCTTCATCTTGAGCACGCGTGCCGCTTCAATAAAGAGCGCATTCTGAAAGTCACCAATGGTGCCACCAATCTCGATGACGGAAACGCGGCTGCCGTTGTAGGCAGCCGCAGCTTCAATTCTGCGCAGAATTTCATCGCGCACGTGCGGAATGGCTTCTACGCACTTTCCCTTGTAGTGGAGCGCGCGCTCGCGCTCAATCACGGACTGATACACCATGCCGGAGGTCATGTAGTCCTCGTTCGTGAGGTCGCGATTGAGAAATCGCTCGTAGTTGCCCATGTCTTGATCAGTCTCAAGGCCGGAGCGAAGGACGAATACTTCCCCGTGCTCCGTGGGATTCATAGTTCCCGCGTCTACGTTCAGATACGGATCAATCTTTACCAGATTTACAGGGTATCCCTTTTCCTGAAGCAGGAGCCCGATAGATGATGCAGCGACGCCTTTGCCGACGCCGCTCATGACTCCGCCGAGGACGAATATGTATTTGTGTCCGGCAGTCGCCATACCTACGCTTTTAGATACCTACGAATAGCAAGGAGCGATGCCATTCCGCCAAGGACGATGCCTGAACCCACGAGCGTGCAGAAAATGAATGCGAAGTGGTCGCGATAGTACGCAAACGGACTGAACCCGCCAAGCCACGACGCTGTTCTAACACTCGTGTACCACGATGCGGGATAGAGTATGAGAAGCACAAACAACGCTGCAAGAATGCCGGTAATGATGCCTGCAACCACAAACGGGCCACGCACATAGGCCTTGCTCGCACCCACAAGCTGCATAACCACGATCTCATCTTTTGCTGTAAAGATAGCGAGGCGAATGGTAGCGAAGGCGATGAGAATAGACGCCATGGCAAAAAGCAGTACGACAATAAGCCCAATGTCTTTCGTCGCACGAATCGCAAGTGAAAGCCGATCAATCGCATCTTTGTTCTGCTGGTAATTAACGCGATCAACAATGCGGGTGCCATCAGCCGACAACGCGGGCGTTGCATCAAGGAAACTAACAATGCTTTCGTACTCCGACGGATCTTTTGCTTTCACTTCAAGCGATGCGTCGAGCGGATTTACTCCAAGCTCATCGAGCGCCTGGAGCGTGAGCTGGTCATTGGCATGGCGCGTACGAAAATTGTCATACGCTTCTTCACGAGAGGTATACGAAATGCTTTCGACTTGCGGGAGCGCGGTGAGTTTATCGCGCAGTGCAAAAATCTCTGACTCACTTGCGGTAGTTACAAAATAGACAGCGACATCGACCTTATCGCGGATGACGCCGAGCGTGAAATTGAGCAGTGCGGAAAGGAAAATGAGAGAACCGATGATAGAAAGCGTGACGGTCATGATAAGCACCGTTGCGACAGACACGGCACCGCCACGGGTAAAATTCTTCCACCCTGCGCCCGCAACTCGTTTAACCGTCATCCACCACATACCCATATTCTACAGGACATACTTCCCTGTCGGATCGTCCCGCACAATCTTGCCCCGATCCATGGTGATAACTCGTTTTCCGACTGCGTCTACCACCCCCTTATTGTGGGTCGTAATGAGAATGGTGGTTCCAAGCTCATTAATTTTTTTGAGAATCTCAACGATTTCAAAGGTGTTAATAGGGTCGAGGTTTCCCGTCGGCTCGTCTGCCACAATCACGTCTGGCTGATTGATGATGGCGCGACCAATGGCAACACGCTGCTTTTCTCCACCTGAAAGCTGGTCGGGGAAATTGTGCGCCTTATCCCCCAAATTTACGAGATCCAGAATGTAGGGCACATCGCTTCTAATTTCATCATCGTTACGCCCTGCCGCTTCCATGGCAAAGGCAATGTTTTCGTATGCGGTCTTATTCGGAATGAGGCGGAAATCCTGGAAGACCGTCCCTATCTTGCGGCGATAGTGATGAAGCGCAGACGATGGTAAATCATTCACGTCGATCGACTCGAAAAAGACCGAGCCCTCCGAAGGACTTTCTTCAGCAAGGAGCAGTTTGAGGAGCGTTGTTTTGCCTGCACCGGAGTGACCGACAATGGAGACGAATTCTTTGGGGGCAATGGAGAGCGTGACTCCTTCAAGAGCGGACGTATTGCCGTACCGCTTGGTCACCTGATCGAAATAAATCATCGGAGCTTATTGTACCTTACTGGCCTGAAGCCCGTCTACAAAACCGGCTTAGCGGATCATTCCGGCTTCTGGCGCTCGTACTCCCGCCTGATGTAGTCCTCTATGTTGTAATCCGGTTCGTATTCTTCAAGGGTTATGCGAATTTGTATGCTCGGGTCCGTGGAGTCTGTAACAAGCACCCGTATCCCCTCAGAATCACGCAAACTACTTGAGGTGTCTGCGGTCGTAATAGCTGCAGTTAAGTTCGGGTCCAGAGTAGGAAGATATTCACTAACGCGCTTTTCAACCATGTCTCGACCATTTTCGGGAGGCGGCTTTATCGATTCCTTACGATTAAAGCTTGAAAAAGATTCCATACCGACTATCGTAGACGTTTACGACCGCGAGTCAACGGCATTGGCGTCAATAAATTCATCCAAATCACCTTCAAGTACTTTGTCCGGATTCCCTGATTCAAAATCAGTACGGTGATCTTTCACCATTTTGTACGGATGTAGTACGTACGAGCGGATCTGGCTGCCCCACTCATTTGCTGTTGTTTTGGCTATAGAGCGTCCTTGAGCTACGGCATCCCGCTCCGCTTCCCGTTGTGCAAAAATTTTCGCCTTAATAAGGTCGAGCGCCTTCTCACGATTTGCCTGCTGGGAACGTTCGCTCGACACATGTACCGAAAGGCCTGTTGGTTTATGCAAAATACGCACAGCCGTCTCACGCTTGTTTACGTTTTGACCACCTGCGCCTCCCGCTTTCGCGAACGTCATTTCGATATCGTCCGGATTAAGCTCAACTTTGTCCGTCGGCATCAGGGTAGGAAGCACTTCAACAAGCGCAAATGAGGTTTGGCGTTTTGAGTTGGCATTAAATGGAGAAATGCGCACAAGGCGGTGCACTCCCGCCTCGTGCTTTAAGCGGCCGTATACACCCTTGCCGGTAATTTCAAGAATGAGGTTGCGGTACCCACCATGATCATTTTCGTTCGCGTGCAGCTCGCGTACGCCCCACCCCTTTAGCTGTGCGTACCCCTCATACATCCGGCGCAGCATACGTGCAAAATCCTCAGCATCATCTCCGCCAGCACCCGCCAGAATAGCGAGCGTCGCATGGCCACTATCATGCCCTTCCGCGCCGCCCTCTTTCAGATTTTGATACTCACGCACCAGCTGTTGCGCATGGTCTTTGTCGGACCAAAAGTCAGGCGCGGCCATTTGCGCCTCGAGTTCTGTGAGTCGCTGTTCTTTATCCATGAGCCGGAGGCCGGAGTTGAACCGGCGACATTTTGCTTACGATGCAAACGCTCTACCAACTGAGCTACTCCGGCTTACTAACGTAAGAAAATTATCACAATTTCCTGGTACGAGCGAGCACCTCCCCTTCAGCAGCACGCTTACTTGGGGCTCGGGAAGATCTTCCGTTACCCTTGTTTGACCCTGCATACGTAGGGCTAAGAGCGTCACAATTAGGACAAATGAGACGCAGATTCTCTTCAGTATTGTTTCTCCAATTACCATCAACATGATCGGCAACAAGAGGAACTCTACCTGTTTTCGGATTAACCGCAGACCAACCACAAAGGCAACATTTATCTCCAAATTTTTTACGCAGATAACGCTTAATGGCAAAGGAGACGAGCCCGATCGAATTCAACCCACTCTTCTTTCCCTTTTTCCATTCCTGTACATACCTCTCGTGCTGAAACACAAACTGACATGCATTACTGCAATAGATGTAATCAGCACGATACGGCTCTTTTCCACAAACAATGCATGGGGTACGCGGCTTTTTAGGATTCGACATACACATACCTTATCACGAACTGTAGACCAATCTTTTTAATATCAACGGTCACAGGTTGATATCTTTCACCTAGCTTTCAGACTGTTGTGGAGTATGGTTGAGCCAGAAACAACTGGAGGAACAAAGATGGACCTGCAAGTGCATACCGGCTACCTCGTCAGCATCATTCCAATTCCGCGAGTTCTTTCGAAAGGCAAGGACGGGAAGATTTACCCCTTCTCACTCGAGCAAGTCGTGGGCTACACCGGACAAAAGACGATCGATATGAAGGAGTTCGGCACCAAGGGGTTCATGCCGGGAATTCCTATCGAGTACACGCTCACAGAAACGGGCGAGGTGGCCGCAGTAATGCCGCTCTACTTTCGCGATCTGCTTCTGGAGGAATACTAGTTCTCTAATCACGAAAAGCGCGCCGCAAAGCGGCGCGTTTTCATTTGTGGAGCCGATGCCCAGAGTTGAACTGGGGACCTACTCCTTACCATGGAGTTGCTCTACCAACTGAGCTACATCGGCGAGTGAGGCATCATGAAAGTGCTTGCACATTCATGAGCGCCGAACGAGTCCGATGAAAGACGACTTCCTAATCGGCTTACAGCGGCAACTCATTTGACGATTTCACACGCACCTCCCGAGAGTACGGTATTTCCCCTTCCTTTTCAATCCTCCCGTACGAAGCCCTGTATACTTCATACCTATGGAACAGCTCATGCATCATAAGAAAGAAGAACGGCCATGGGGACACTTTGAGCGCTTCACTCACAACGAGCAGACGACGGTAAAACTTATTACGGTGCACGCGGGCGAAGCGTTCAGTCTGCAAACGCACGAGCATCGTGATGAATTTTGGCAGATTGTCCGCGGCGGCGGCACGGTACAGGTAGGTGAACAGAAAAAAGAAGCGGCGCGCGGTGATTCTTTTTTCATACCGCGACATACCCTACATCGCGCCACGGGCGGATCTGATGGTATGACGATTCTGGAAATAGCATTTGGCACATTCGACGAAGACGACATTAAACGCATTGAGGATAAGTACGGCCGCGCGTAACGGTCTTCACTAAAAACCTAACCCGAACAAGGTACAACCTTACTCGGGTTTTTGTTTTTGCATACGCAAATCCAGTCGCACGCGACCTTTTCTCTTTTATTAGCGTACTAAATACGTATACCCTTATGTGTGGCATCGTCGGATACACGGGCACTAAAAACGCAACACCTTTTTTAATCGAGGGTCTTCGCGCACTTGAATATCGCGGGTACGATTCTGCAGGCATTTATGTAGCGGGCCAAGGCGTGGTGCGACGCGCCGGGAAAATAGACATGCTCGCTGCAGCGGTACCGGCTACTTTTTCTGGCACCACAGGCATTGCACACACGCGCTGGGCGACGCACGGGCCTCCAACGGAAACCAATGCACACCCGCATCAAGACAGTTCAGAAACTATTTGGCTCGTACATAACGGCATCATTGAGAACCATGCCGAACTGCGTCAGAAACTGGTGAGCGAAGGCACTTCTTTTACTTCTGAGACCGATACGGAGGTGCTCGCCAAACTCGTCGGGAGCTACTACCTCACCGATACCGTATTAGAGGAAGCGGTCGAGCGTGCGCTGGTCGATGTTCGTGGTACCTATGGCATTGCCGTCGTATCTACACGCGAATCAAAGAAGATTGTCACCGCGCGTCTTGGTAGTCCCCTACTGCTGGGCATGGGGAGTGATGGCTATTATTTGGCTTCAGACGCAGCACCGGTGCTGCCATATACACGCCAGGTAATTTATCTTGATGATGGGGAGCTTGCGGTCCTGATGCCGGATTCCTATGCCATCCGTTCACATACCCTCAAAACAGTGATTCAAAAGCCCATTCAAATGCTCGACTGGGATGCGGAATCCGCAAAGAAAAAAGGATACGAGCATTTCATGCTGAAAGAGATCATGGAGATTCCAGAAGTAATTGAAAATACACTTCGCGGTCGCCTGCTCGTGGAAGAGGGGTCGGCAACTCTCGATGGTCTGGAAAAAGTAGAGCAACGCCTTAAAGAAGTGGAGCGCATCATCGTTACCGGTTGCGGGAGTGCGTACTACGCAGGACTTGTCGGACAAGAACTGATAGAAGAATTCGCGGGAATTCCTGTTGAAGTCGAAATCGCTTCGGAGTTACGGTACCGACGCTTCACGGGCGACCCCAAACGCACGGTGCTTATTGCGGTCTCCCAGTCAGGCGAAACGGCCGATACGCTGGAAGCACTGAGAATTGCAAAGAAAAACGGCATGCTCACGCTTGGAGTGATTAACGTCGTCGGGTCTACCATTGCGCGCGAAACCGACGCCACCGTTCACAATCACGCAGGCCCTGAAATTGGCGTTGCGTCGACCAAAGCATTCATTTCGCAAGTCATCGTATTGACGCTGCTTGCGCTGAAGCTGGGACGTGAACGGTCCTTGTCGAAAAAAGAAGGCCTGCGATTGGTCCAAGATCTTTCGCAACTCTCAACACATGCAAAAACAGTGTTACAGCGCGCGGACGCGATTGCAGACGTAGCAAAGAAGTATGCGCATATTGCGAACGCGCTCTACATTGGTCGCAAATACCAATGCCCTGTTGCCTACGAAGGAGCGCTCAAGCTCAAAGAAATATCCTACATTCACGCTGAGGGCTATGGCGCAGGGGAAATGAAGCATGGACCTATCGCACTCATCGAGCAGGACTTCCTCACGGTAGCACTCGCACCCAAAGATTCGCTCTACGAAAAAACGCGATCAAACATGGAAGAAATCAGAGCAAGAAGCGGCAGTATTGTTGCAGTGACCACGGACGGCAATACCGACATTACCCGCATTGCCGATGAGGTGTTGTTTGTGCCCGAAACACACGAAGCACTTATTCCCACACTGACCACCTTGCCGCTCCAACTCTTTGCGTACTACGTTGCAAAAGCCCGGGGACTCCCCATAGACCAGCCACGAAACTTAGCGAAAGCAGTTACCGTTGAATAACGCCCTAGGCAGCAATAGCTTTTTCTATTTCGGCCAGAATTTCATCGAGCGTCACGTATGCTTTTACGAAAAAGCCAGTGGCGCCGAGCGCCTTGCTCTGATCTATTTTTTCCTGATCATTCAAATTGGAGAACATGAGAACCGGAATATGC
>DATLDL010000016.1:0-21022 GCA_035525885.1 Minisyncoccota bacterium
TGCGCCGTTGAGGGTGATGGTCTTCGTGTAGAGATCATCGCTGTCCTGGCTGAAGTCAGAAACATCGGCAGAACCGACCTTCGTGCTTCCAAGCCAGACAGAAACTGAGTCAAGGTAATCATCAAGATTATCTGAGCCAGTGTTTCCTGCTGGGTCGAAGCTGACCTTGATTGACTTCAATGCAATGTCGCCATCGTTTGAAGCTTCAATGTCTGCACCGAGAACCTTGACTGCTGAGTCGCCTTCAGCAACGTCTTCGTTGTTGTAGGAACCAAGTTCAGTCACATCAGAGATCGAACCATCCGTTCCTGCGAGACCTGCAGCTGACGAACCGCCTGAGCATGAAGCGCCAGTCGTTGAGCTAAAGCCAACGGTTGAGGTGCATCCTGCTGGGAGGGTCGTGCTTACAGTTCCTGCGCAAGACATACCGGTCGTTGTGCTGTAGCCAACGGTTGAGGTGCATCCTGCTGGAAGCGTAGTGGTCGACGCTGCGCAGGACATACCAGTCGTTGTGCTGTAGCCAACGTTTGAGGTGCATCCTGCTGGGTAGGTGCCGCCTGCTGTTGCAGAGCCACTTACCTTAGCGCGAGTGATAGGACCGAAGTAACCGGCTGCTGGCGAAATGCCAACCTTAGCCTGGTATGCGGCAAGAGCGGCCTGAGTCTGAGCACCGAAGAAACCGGTTGCTCCAGCTGGGATTGAGTACCCGCCGGCGATAAGCCAGCTCTGGAGTGCAGTTACATCGGCACCAGTTGAACCGATCGTGAGGTCACGAGTGAACGTGACGCTCTGTGCCTGTGCAGGAGCTGCTGCAAGTGCCATTGAGGCAAACATTGCAAGACCTGCTGCGACAGACACGATCTTTGAGATCGAAGTAGCTGAAGTCATGTTAGTTAATCTTTTTTATTTTTGAACGCATGCATCTGAGACGTTCTTAGTAAATAAAGGTGTCTCAGAATACCTGCGGCTTTTAATCATTGCTGAGCTGAACAAAGCACGGCGCACTTTTATTCACACTACCCCACAGAGCGCGGTATCGACCTGCGACCCATGGGTTAGTTGGCAAAGGTGATGACGAATCAGAGGCGCTTTCATGTCAGGGAGGTCAACGGGTCAGTAAGCTTCCTCTATATAAAGGAAGTACGCAGATTTAAAGTCTGCGATTTCTTGCACTGCAACTTTATGATCAGTTGCTATTACGTTTTCAAAGGCCTCCCAGCGGGGCTTCCTCAAGAATATCTGGGTCCGCAGGGACTGAGTGCCAGTATAGCGGAACCAGAACAATACAGTGAAGCCTCGTGTGGATAACGCATATTTCTGAAGAAATACTGAAGCACTTCTTCAGAAACAGTCATAGAAAACAGGCCGTCACCGGCCAGTTCACGTCCCCTATGAACCAATTGCTACCACAAAGGAGATACTACCAGAAAAGTCCTTTTGAGTAAAGAACCCTGACCTATAGCAGGGTGTAGGTACTCCACCGACGCTCTCCTGACTTTTTAACCATTCCCTGCTCCACCAAGGACTGCAGTTCTCTTTGGATAGTCTTTTCTGAGACTCCGCGGATGAGGGTGGAGATGTCCTTTATAGATGCCTGTCCCTTGCTCTTTAATACGCTGATTATTTTACCTTTCCTATCGGTTCTATCTATGTCCTTTATATGTCCTTTAGAAGACTCTCCCGCTAGCGCCGCAGACCCAGACGACACACGTGAAGGTTTTTGAGTAATTTCGCTCCGCCTGCGTTGTCCTGCGTTTTTTGCAAGACCTGCAAGCGTGGGCGCCTCCTCTAAAAAAAGATGCGGCTCTTCGTACGCCGCGACTTCCTGAAGCAATCCGTGCGCCTCCTTTGCAATGATGTCGGCGTTCATTGCTGAGAGCAAGTTTCCGGTACGGGCAATAGCAAGAACGCTCGAGAGCGCGAGCAGTTCCTTCGAGAGTAGGTCCCGAGCAGAAAATGGAGGAAGTATGGCGGCATCTATGAGTCCTATAGCGATGCTGTCCATGCGATTTCTCAAGGACGGAGACTGGGCGAAGGCGGGTGCAATGAGATGAATGGCTTTTGCGAGCCGCTCTGCCTTTTTGTATATATAAACCCTGCGTATGTCCTTTTCGAAAATGTTGGAGAATATGCTTTTTTCAAGGACAAAATTATCGTATTGCGTATCTTTACCGCGCGCTGATACCATTTCTCTATTGCCTTTTTGTCCGTTATCGATCATGCGTTTCTTGTTGTATCGGACAGTATACTCTCTGGGAAACCTCGAGCAAGAGTGGTGCCTTTGTTCCTTATTCTTTACCTTACAGTCGAGTGAAAGATAATTGAGTACGAATTCCTGTATTGACCCTGCAGAACAGATGCGTCTGTAGCGAATCCTGATGCTACAATACGCGCATCATGAGCCGTGGCAGCAGACGACGAAACAGCGGAAAAGATGCGTTCATTGAGGAGTACGACACGCTTATTCGTTATGCAGGTGCAGTTGTATTTGTGGCCTGCGGTGTCTTGTTTGCACTTGCGACAATAGGTCGAGCGGGCCCTGCCGGAGGAGCTGTCTTTTCGCTTGCATACGCCATTGTCGGCATCGGCGCATTTCTCCTGCCGCTCGCGCTCATTGCCGTTGGCCTCTATGCCGGCTTTGGACGACCGACGCTTGGCCCGCTTATGGCTTCCGGCGTACTCATGGTCTCTGCTTCAGTACTCGCGTTTGCGGGACTGTTTCCGGGCGCCACCTTTGGCGGGAAAACAGGCATTTGGATTGGAGCATCACTCAATGGACTCTTTGGCTTTTGGGGCGCACTCGTACTCCTCATTGCTCTCCTTTCTATAGGACTCGCGCTCATTACGGACATTGAGGTTATTGGCACAGGTATAGCGACCGCACTTTCTACTTTGTGGAACGCTCTTCGAGGTACGCGTCTTCTACCACGTTCAAAGCGCGCAGAATCTTCGGAAGAATTTGATGATGTAGAGGAAACGCCTGAGGATCAGGAAGAGGCAGACAAAGACATTGAAGACGAGCCCGAAGACCTTGCGCCTGTCGCACCAGAGCGTGAACCGACCGTGCGCATGTTTAATCGTCCTGACGGCGAATCTTCGCCAACAGGTGCCATACGAAATTTTGATGCTGCATATGAAGCCCCTCCCCTTTCACTCCTGGGTGAGGATCGCGGCAAACCCGGTGTTGGCGACATCAAAGCAAATGCAAACATTATCAAACGCACGTTCCAAAATTTCGGCATCAGCGTAGAGATGGACGAAGTTTCTGTGGGCCCGACCGTAACCCGCTACGCAGTCAAGCCAGCAGAAGGTGTTCGTCTTTCCAAAATCATTTCACTCGTCAGCAATCTCGAGCTTGCGCTTGCCGCCCACCCTGTACGCATCGAGGCGCCTATTCCGGGTAAATCATTGGTTGGTATTGAAGTGCCTAACTCTACGAAAGCTATGGTTGGTCTTGGCGGATTGATTAGCGCACCAGAGTGGAGCGCAAACCAAAAACCAATTCTTGCGGCAATGGGCCGCGACATTACCGGCACACCGCACTACGTCAATATTGCAAAGATGCCGCATGCGCTGGTGGCGGGGGCAACAGGTTCAGGAAAATCGGTCGCCATCCACGCACTTATCACTTCCCTGCTCTATCGTAACGGCCCCAATCAACTCCGCTTTATCATGATTGACCCGAAGCGCGTTGAGCTCACGGCATACAATGGCATTCCTCATCTTTTGACGCCCGTGATTACGGATCCTAAGAAAGCAATTCTTTCGCTTAAGTGGGCTGCCAAAGAAATGGAACGCCGCTACAACATCCTGGAGGCGGAGCAGGTGCGCGATATTGAGTCCTATCACAAAACCGTTTTTGAGCCGGCAAAAAAGAAAGGGGCAGAAGAGATGCCAGAAGCAATGCCGTACATCGTCGTAGTGATCGACGAGCTTGCAGACATCATGCAAAGTTTCCCGCGCGAGCTCGAAGCTTCAATCGTCCGTCTTGCACAAATGAGCCGTGCGGTCGGTATACACCTTATCCTTTCAACACAGCGCCCTTCCGTAAACGTGATCACGGGCCTTATTAAGGCAAACGTGCCGACACGCCTTGCGCTTCAGGTGGCTTCCCAAATCGATTCCCGTACCATTTTGGACGGAGCTGGAGCGGAGTCTCTCCTTGGCGCTGGCGATATGCTCTATCTTTCAAGCGATATGCAGAAGCCGGTACGTATTCAAATCGCGTACATTTCCGAAGGTGAAGTGAAAAAGGTCGTACAGTACATCAAGAGCCATAACGCAGGCGACCTCACTTCTATTGATATGGGCGGTGGAAACGGCATTGTACAAACCGATGCGGGAGATACGATTGGTCTCGCAAGTGCAGATTTCGACGAAGACATCGATGATGACTTGTATGAACAGGCAAAAGCAGCTGTGGAAGAAGCGGGTCGCGCTTCAACCTCATACCTGCAGCGCAAGCTCAAAATTGGGTATTCACGCGCTGCGCGGCTCATGGACGTACTTGAAGCAAAAAGGGTCATTGGTCCAGCCGATGGCTCAAAACCACGAGAAATACTCTCGCAGGGCGGCAGTAGTGCACCCATGACCGAAACTCCTGGCATAGACGCCGAAGAGGTCTAGCTGCTCATGTTTACGAAACCGCTCATAGTGATTGCTGTCCTGGTAGCAGTCGGCTATGGCCTTATGGAGGCCTACCCGCTTATTGCGGGACCAAAACTAGTTCTGGCTTCTCCCACCGAGCATGCTTCTTACCCCGACGGCATGGTACCTATTTCTGGCACTGCGGCACGCGTTGTGGCCCTCACCCTTAACGGTGCCCCCCTCCTTCCCCACGAGGATGGCACCTTTGTAACCGCACTCGCATATCCTTCAGGAGGCACTATACTTACCCTTGTCGCGAAAGATCGTTTCGGACGAACCATTACCACTACCAAACACATTTTCGTACCGTAGTACGCACCTACCATGGCTTTTAAAAAATCCGCTCCCAAGGAACTAAAACAAATCGCCGCTGCATCAACGGATAAGTCTGAGAAACAGAAATCCATTGATCAGGCGCTCAAAGAAATTCGTACCAAGTTTGGTGACGAAGCAATTACTACCTACGGCGCAGGCAAGCAAGAAAAGATTCCTTCCATTTCTACCGGCTCTGTCGGCCTTGATGCCGCGCTTGGCGTGGGCGGGGTACCCCGCGGCCGCATCATTGAAATTTTTGGTCCTGAGTCTTCAGGAAAAACAACGCTTTCACTCCATATCATTGCCGAAGCACAGAAAGCGGGCGGTATCGCTGCGTTTGTTGATGCTGAGCACGCACTTGATCCTGAATACGCGCGGCGTATTGGCGTGAAATTGCCCGAGCTTCTCATCTCTCAACCAGACACGGGGGAGCAAGCACTCGACATAGTGGAGTCATTGGTACGTAGCGGCAACGTCGATGTCATTGTCGTCGACTCAGTTGCAGCGCTTACCCCTAAAGACGAAATCGAGGGAGAAATGGGCCAGCAGCATATGGGCAAGCAGGCGCGGCTTATGAGCCAGGCGCTTCGCAAACTCACCGCTATCGCCGCTCGTTCAAAGACCATCGTCATTTTCATCAACCAAATTCGCATGCAAATTGGTGTCATGTTCGGTAATCCAGAAACAACACCCGGCGGCAAGGCACTGAAGTTCTACACGTCAGTACGGCTCGATATTCGCCGCATCGCCTCTATAAAGAAAGGTGAAGAGGTAGTTGGCGGCCGCGTGCGGGTGAAAGTGGTGAAAAACAAAGTTGCTGCCCCATTTAAGACGACCGAATTTGATCTCCTCTACAACGAGGGTATCAGCCGCGAGGGTGAACTTATCGCGCTCGCTGAGAAGTACGACCTTGTAACGAAGTCGGGTGCCACCTACAAAATGGGTGATACGAAACTCGGTGTCGGCTATGACGCAACGCGGACTTTCCTACGCGATAACAAGACGGTCGCAAATGACCTTCTGAAACAAATCAAAGCGAAGCTCGTTGAGGCCTAGCCCTCTTCCGTGCGTACATTCGTGCGAAAGGAACTTCACCTATTTTTGAGAAAGCTTGTGTCAGTCTGGTAGTTCCAGCGCCTGTAGAGCTGGAATGTCATCCATGACTACTGAAGAGGAAACCGCTATGGCAGACCCGAGAGACTTGCGGCGACAAGCCGATCACACCGAGAAGAAGGCCGACACGCAGCGGGAAGCTGCAGACAAGGTGGAAAAAGCGCACACGGCGCAAAAAGACGCGGTTAAAGCGGTCGAAAAGACCCGCCGCTAATTCGCCCGCAGTGAGCAGTCGGGGCCGTGGAAATATAATCCGCGGCCTTTTTATATGCGGCGATACCCGAGCGTAAAGGTATACGAAAGGAGTTTTGCGGTTTCGCGGGCCAGCCAGAATACCGAGCCGAGCGTAGCCACGGAAAGCATTTGAACAGTAATCCGCGTATTGAGAAATGCGGCGAAATAAAAATTCAGGACAGGCATAATGCCTCCGGAATGCGGCATATTCTGAAAAACGTGAGCGACCCACACTTCCCTGCCAATACCCCAGAGCGCAAGCAGGAGCAGGACGCAGGACGCAGCAAAGCCGCTTATAAACGGTCGGAGGGTGTGAATCCTGCGCACGCGGCGCATGACGTTCTTTTCAATAGTAGTTTCCATAGGTTCCATAATAGTCACTTCGAGTGGTTCTGTTGGTCATACACATCTTTAAATAGTTTCTTTGCCCGGTGCACACGCGTCTTTACTGCCGGTATGGATACGTTTTCGCTCTTTGCAATTTCTTCCTGGGTTTTCTGCTCGATAAATTGTAACCGCAATATCCGCGCCGCAGTTTCAGGAAGTTTCGCGAGTACGTTGAGAACCTCGCTTCGAATTGAAAGGTCTTCGAGAAATTCTGCTTTCATATCCGGCAATGACTCATAGTGTTCCGGTTCGAGTTCTATAAACTCACTACGTGATGCCTTATTTTTTTGATACCGCGTATAGGCCACGCGGTTCAAAATGGTGTAGGCCCACGAGGAAAACGTAGCCCCTTCCTGGGGCTGAAACTTATCGGCATACAGGTAGATTTTCGTGAATGCGTCTTGGACCGCCTCTTCAGCGTCCTCGGGACTACGCAGAATCGTCTTGGCGCGCCGGAGGAACGGGGCTTCAAAACGACGTACCAAGATCGCGAAGAGCTCTGGCTCTTTCTGCGATCGCAGGAGAATCTCGGCATCAGAAAGGGCCATCAGGTCCTCTGTGTTTGAAAAAGTCATTATGTTTGCTAGCATACTCCAGTCCGCCTCATGCGGCACTTTTTATAACTAGTCTTCTTCAGGGTTAGTTTCAGACTGCGTCCCGCTCTCTGTTCACTGCCTCCTACGCTTATGGCCGTTCTCGCATACAACGAAATCCTTCCAAAAATCGTCATCGACTATAACAACGAACCGTACGAGGTACTTTCCTCGCACATTTTCCGCATGCAAATGCGTAAGCCGGTGAATCAGACCAAGCTTCGCCATCTCGTTTCTGGCAAAGTAACTGAAATCTCTTTCCATCAAAACGAGACGGTCAAAGAAGCAGATATTGCGACTATGGAGGCAGTGTATCTCTACACCAATCGCGGCCAGTCATGGTTTACAGAAGAAGGTAATCCGAAGAACCGTTTCTTTTTTCCCGAAGAAGCAGTGCACGACAAAGTGCAGTGGCTCATCACCAACACTCCCGTGGAAGTCATGACCTATCAAGAGAAACCGATTACCGTAAAAATCCCGGTCAAGATGGATTTGAAAGTCACTGAAGCTGCCCCTGCAGTGAAAGGAGATACGGTGAGCGGCGGCAGCAAACAGGTTACTCTTGCCTCTGGCGCCATGATAAACGTCCCGCTTTTTATCAACACGGGCGATATCCTTCGCATAAACACTGACACGGGCGAATACGTCGAGCGCGCCGAGAAAGCATAAGGAAAAGCCCCGCAATGCGGGGCTTTTTTCTGAAACACGGGGGTCAGTAATCCTTCCGTTCGAGACTCTTACGGAATGCGACCCGCTCATCCTCGAGCTGCTCTACGGTCTGGTACCGACGTCCGTACCGATCTTCCACGTATGCCGGATGCGGTTTCGAGTGGATACACGGAATGCTGTTGTCCTTCGGGGGCGTTGGCGCTGGTTCAAACAGGAGTTCTGTTAAGAGCTCCACGAACGTATCGAATAACTTCATTGCTATCTCCACCGTACTGTCCTATAAAAACAGTAGCACAAAAAACCGCCCTTTCGGGCGGTTTTTGATTTGCAGTTTGATTATGCCGCGACGTACGGGAGAAGTGCCATGAAGCGTGCGCGCTTGATTGCGTTTGCGATCTCGCGCTGCTTGTTTGCAGGAATACCCGTGCGCTTCTTTGAAAGCATTTTTGCGTGCGGATTGGTGAACAGTTTCAGGTACGCGACGTCCTTGTAGTCGACGAATTTCTTGATTTCAATTTCCTCACGTTCAGCTTGGTGTGCCATATATCAAAAGTTAATAGTTGGTAGCTTGTAGTTAAAACGGAATGTCTTCCGGATTAATTTCTTCATCTGGGTATTTAATTTCACCTGCATCTTTTGGAGAAGGCTGCTCATCGGTTGAAGATGCTGCTTGCCCTGATCCTGTCGAAGGGCCGCGACCACCGCCATCTGCGCCGAACTGGAAGTTGTCGACAACAATTTCAGTACGATAGTTTTTCTTACCACTCTCCTTATCGTCCCATGAGCGCGTCTGAATGCGACCTTCCACGAAAATCGGCTTCCCTTTCTTCATGTACTGACCAATCACTTCAGCCGTACGACCGAAGGCAACGATGTTATGAAACTCCGTCGCTTCCTGTTTCTGTCCATTCTTATCCTTGTATACGCGGTTCGTCGCAACACCAAAGGAGACGACCTGGGATCCAGACGGAAGCGCTTTGAGTTCCGGATCGCGAGTCAGATTACCGTAGATGAATGCTTTGTTGAGATACATGTGGAGATTATACTACCGCTGCGCTCTCGATAGCCGCATCAAGCTCAGCATCAGAAGCCGCTACCGGCTCAGCGGCAACAACCTTCGAATTGATTTCGTGCATTTCTGCAGAGTGGCGTGCGGCGTCCTTGGTAGTTACAAGGTCGATGAAACGGACGACTTTTGAATTTCCCTTCATATGGAGGAGAACTGCTTCGTGATTTTCTGCCGATGTTTCGTAGGCGATCCAGCCGAAAAATGCAGAATCGAAGTCGCGGCGACCAGAAGGTTCCTGGCGAGAAATGCGATATGCAAGCGGGATTTTCTGGGGTTCACCCTCTGCAACCAACGCCCCTTTTTCTTCCACGAGCGCGTGGATTTGCTGATACGTCTTCTTCACTTCCTCCTGAGGAAGTTCCGGGTCGAGGTGGAAGCCAAGTTCGTACACGCGGGAACCGCCGACGTCTTCCATCGTTTCTCCATCCTTCATTTCAGCATCATTTTTGCGAGCCATAGTGAGAGGAATGTAGCATGGGGAATACGGCTCCGCAACCGCCTCTGGGCAGTCAGCGGCGCTCTATGCCGCCCGAATACCCGGCGGAGCAAAAAGTGCGAGTGCGTTCGCCATGAGGGCCTTCCTGACCATTTCCGGGTTCTCGCCACGGATTTCAGCCAGCGCGAGCACCACTTCCTCTACTGCTAGCGGGTCGTTTCGTTGTCCGCGACGAGACCGTGGAGCGACATAGGGAGCATCGGTTTCCGACAAAAGCGCAGTAAGCGGCACTGCCCGAACAACTTCATCATAGTCACGGGCAAAGGTGACCACTGCCGTAAAAGACACCGTAAAACCGAGTGCAGTTATTGCATTCAATTCGTCGATACCGCCGATAAAAAAGTGAATATCTCCCCTGAGGTTCGGGTATTGTTTCTTCGCTTCTTTTAGTAACTCGATTACATCGTGATACGCGTCCTGCATACCTTTCGATGGTCGCGAATGAATGATGAGCGGCTTATCGAGCTCACCTGCGAGCACAAGGTGTTGTTTTAAAATGGTTTTTTGTATTTCTTTCACCTCACCAGTAACTTCTTTCGGTCGAAAATAGTCGAGACCACACTCCCCTATCGCGACCACTTTTGGATGCGCCGCAAGTCCCCTATATACCTCAGTGTCGAATGGCTCTTCGTGATTGGGGTGGCGACCAACAGATGCAACGAGATGTTCATGGAGCTCGGCAAGTGCAATTGCCTTCTTTGAAGACTCCAGATCGACACCGACGACGATTCCCGCGACCTGTTTTTCTCTCATTCGTTCAACAAGCTCCGCCTGGTCCTGATCATATTGTTCGAACTGAATATGGCAGTGTGCATCAAAATACCGAGCATTCATGGGCAAAAGCGTAGCATATAAAGAGATAGGGCGGCTTGTCGTGTGACAAGCCGCCCTAAGAAATCTACAGTCGAACTTTCACACCTTCCCGGTACATGAGAAGGGCCGTTCCAACGACCACTCCGGTTACTGGCCAAAGCATGAGGAAAAGAGTCGCCGACGGCTCTCTATCTGCGAAGTCCAAAGAAACGACCCAACAGAGAAGAAGTCCGAGAACAAGCATGACCATGCAGGCGAACACGACCTTTCCTTCGTCTGGCGTCCCATAGGAAAGCCCGACGACTATGCAGAAGAACGCCGTGATTACCGCTGTCATCGCCGCAGTGACCGTGAGCGTTGCGCCCGTGTCACTCATCCTCTTCGAACGTTCGGCCCACCTGACAACCAGATATGGCGCGACCATTGAAGCGTAGCCCGCCCACTCCCAGTTTCTCGTGAGCAAAAAGACTCCGCTGCCGCTCAGCATCTGAGTGAGCAGTATCCTCATGTTCCAAAGCCAAAGTTCTCGCAGCATGGCACGTCTCCTCAATTTATTTTACTCACGGATCGATCCGTAAGCATCTAAGTACAGAATACCTTAAAAACTATAAGTGTCAAATGCGGGGGAATAAGTTTTCGGGCTTTTTGTTGTTACGGACAGCTTCCAGAATAACCCCGGAAGTATGGGGCATTGTGGGCGCCAGGTGTGCGGCAAGCTTTGCAAGGTGGCGCACCAATTTCTCGATGACGCGTCGCGCTTCTTCCCTATCTGATTCAGATTCACTCTTAATTTTTTTATAGGGTGCCTGCTCGGTCATGTAGAGATCGCCTTTTGCCACATGCTCAAAGATAAGATCCATCGCCTCATTGAATGCGAATGCTTCAATCTTGCTCGAGAATGCAGTTTCCATGACTTCGTCTTCTCTGGCGAGGGTGACGGGCGCTCCAAGATTCGCTTCCGCAAGCGTCATCACGCGTGCCACCAAGTTCCCAAGACCGTTCGTGAGATTTGCCGTGTACCACTCATCGAGGCGTTCCCAGGTCATATCAGAGTCATCAACCGGATGTACATGGCGAAGGAGTAGGTAGCGAGTCGCATCCGTACCATACTTTTCCACCAATTCGTACGGGCTAATGACATTGCCGAGCGACTTGCTCATACGCTGACCGCCAGAATTTATAAAGCCGTGATAGAAAACCTGGTCTGTGTTTTTCACAGCAGCGGACATGAGCATTGCCTGCCACATAAGCGACTGGAACCGCACTTGGTCCTTCCCTGCCATCTGGAGCGTGGTGCCGTTTTCCCAGAATTTCTTGAACTGTCCTTGCGCATCATTTGGCCATCCGAGCGTGGAGATGTAGCTGGTAAGTGCATCAAACCACACATACATGACCTGGCTGTCGTCACCGGGAACCGGAACACCCCAGGAAAGCCGGGCTTTATCTCGGGAGATACTGAAATCCTCCAATCCACCTTTCACGAATTCAATGGCTTCTTGGCGACGCCACTCAGGCACAATTGCGTCTGGTCGTCCCAGATACGCAAGCAATTGATCTTGGTATTTTGAAAAACGGAAGAAGTAATTTTCTTCGGTGATTTCTTGGGGCGTCAAACTGGGATGCAGTGGACATTTCCCGTCGACGATCTCCTTCTCTGTTTTGTACGCCTCGCACCCCACGCAGTACAAGCCGGTATAGCTTTTTTTGTATATATCTCCTGCCGCAAGACAACGCTTCCACATTTCCTGCGCCGCTTCGTAATGTCGTGGCTCCGAGGTACGAATAAATCCATCGATAGAGAGGTCGAGAGCGGTGGTGATGTTCTTCACGTCAGCTGCGTAGTGATCGATATACGCATGGACATCCTTCCCTTCTTTCTCTGCTGCTTGGAAAATTTTCTGCCCGTGCTCGTCCGTGCCAGTATTGAAAAACACATCTTCCTTTTTACTACGCCACGTACGTGCAAGCGTGTCGGCCTGCACAAATTCAAGTGCATGCCCTACATGGAGGTTGCCGTTTACGTACGGGAGAGTGGTCGTGAGGTAACGCGCCATGGAACACTAGGTGGATACGCCTGCAATGCGGCGCTTACGCTTCTCGAGGTCGGAGACAAACTCAAGCAAAGCGGCAGCGATAGGTACCGACAGAAGAATGCCAACGAACCCTCCAAGAATGTCGCCCGCGATGAGAGCCAAAATAACAATGAGCGGCGGCAGGCCGATCACTTTCTTCACCACCAGCGGATAAATGAGATTGGTTTCGAATTGGTTCACGACCACATAGAGACCAGCCACAATGGCGGCAAGCGCTACACCGCCCTGTGAAAATGCGACGATAACCGCCGCAGTACCTGCAACCAATGAACCGAAGATAGGAATGATTTCCGCCATCGCGGTAAATACGGCAAGCAGGAGCGCATACGGAATACCGATGATAAGGAGTCCGAGGTATACCAGAATACCCACGATGACAGAAAGAAGAATTTGCCCCTGCATCCACAAACCGATCTTCTTTTGCGAGCGGCGCCAGAGATCAACGGCATAGTCTTCCTGCTTTGCAGGAATCACAAGACGCAAGAAATCATCAACACCGGTTTCCTGAAGCGCAAGGTAGAACGAGAAGACAATGACCAGGAAGAGCGAGAATATACCGCCGAAGAATGCCGAGATGAGCTGGAGAATACCTGCCGAACTCGAAGTAAATGCAGTTTGCAGGGTGAGCAACGTTTCTACCACCGACTGAGCCTGATGCTGACTATTCAAGATATCAGTCGCACTTGAAAGACCAGAGAACGAGGCGGGAACCGTGAGGGTGTCGAGGTACTGCGGAATGTTCGCAAAAAACGTGCCCGCATCGGCCAGAATGGGAGGAAAGAAGAAGTAGAGCAGGCAGAACAGCGAGCCAAACACCAAGACGTAGGTGAGCAGCACGGCAACAAAGCGGTGGATGCGGTGGCGTATGAAAAACGCGACGCCCGGCTCGATGGCAGATGCAATAACGACGGCAGTAATAACCAAGAGCACAAGTCCGCGCAACACCCAGAGCACATACGCACTGACTACTATCGCTATCGCCGTAATGATGGTCCCGGGAGTGATTGAGATTTGAATCTCCTTATCCATAGGAGAATCCTAGCACAATGCGGGTTTTTGGTAGATGCGGTTAATAAACCGCCTGTCGAATGCGCTCGGCCACATCAGAAATGGTGAGTCGTTCCTGCTCCCCCGTGTCGCGATGACGAAGCGTGACCGTATCTTTGAGTTCTGGCTTTTCGCCAAGCGTATCGAAGTCGATCGTGATACAAAACGGCGTGCCAATTTCGTCTTGGCGACGATAGCGCTTACCAATATTGCCATTATCGTCCCAGGCAATTTGCGGAATTTGCTTTTTGAGTTCGGTATACACTTCGCGAGCTTTTGAAACCAGGTCTGGCTTATTCTTTAGAAGAGGCGCGACCATCGCTTTTACGGGCGCAAGGTGGGGTGCGAGCTTGAGCACAACGCGCGTCTCATCATCCATCTGATCTTCGTGATACGCATCGCACATAATCGCAAGAAATACGCGACCAAGACCCATTGATGTTTCAAGAATCCACGGAATATATTTCTCTGAGGTTTCCGGATCGGTGTAGCGAAGATCTACACCGGAAAACTTCTGATGTTGCGACAGATCGTAGTCCGTACGATCATGAATACCCTCTACCTCATCAAATCCTGTAGGGAACTCGTATTCGATATCCCACGCATCCTTTGCATAGAACACCAAGTTTTCGTGCTGCTTGAAACGGAGCTTCGTTTCAGTAATGCCGAGGGAAAGGTACCAATTCCAGCGGTCCGCCTTAATCGCTTCGTACGAAGTTTTATTTTCATTGGGTTTGATGAACAGTTGTGTATCGGCCTGCTCAAATTCGCGCGTACGAAAGAGAAAATTGCGCGGAGCGATTTCGTTACGAAATGCCTTACCGATCTGTGCTACGCCAAAGGGAATTTTTGGCTGCATCGTGTCGACAATATTTTTGTAGTCGAGATAAATGCCCTGACATGCTTCACCGGGAAGATATACGGGCTCATTTCCTTCAGAGGTAAAATCGCCCAAATTGCTTTTGACGAGCAGATTGAATGCGCGTACTTTCGTGAAATCCTTCTTGCCGCAGCTCGGACACTTGATTTGGTCGCGGTGTTTGTCAAAGAGATCGTTGATGGTCTGCTCAGACATTTTTTCATCCGCAGTAACGTCGATCTTTGCAAGCTCTTTGTCGACGCGAATACGCGTATTACAGTTACGACATTCTGCGAGCGGATCTGAAAAGCCGCCTACGTGACCCGACGCTTCCCACGTACGTGGATGCTTAAACATCCCGGCATCGAGGCCGTAGTAATTTTCCTTGTCATACACATTCGCCTTCCACCACGATTTCTTGATGTTATTCAAAAGCTCAACGCCGCGCGGCCCGAAGTCGTAAATACCAGCAAGGCCGCCGTAAATTTCAGAGCCGGGATACACAAATCCGCGACGCTTCGCGAGCGAGACGATTTTTTCCATGAGTGTTGCGTCAGCCATACGAAGAACCTTATACGAAGTTATGCTTTATTGCACCCTCCCGTTTGCAGAGACATAACCGGGATCCCCTTTCGTTTCGGTGGTGACCGGATCAGCCGTAAGCGTGAGCGGAATACCTGCGAAGCGGTCATAGGTCGAAAACGACGCCTTCCCCGTCAATTGCGGCGCACTTCCTTTTTGAGAAGTCGAAGGTGCGAGGGAGACTTGAAATGCTCCTTGGGACACAGTGTTGGCCATAAGGTCTCCCGCTCGCCATGTTACGGTGCGCGTTGAACTATTGTAGGAAATGTCCGCGCCTGGAGAGATGACATTCGTAAAGGTGATGTAGCTAGGCAGCACGGTTGAAACTACGGCATCTGCGGTTGCGTTTGCGGCATTCTGAATGCTCCACAAGATAGTGTAGGTGGTAGGAACATTTGCGACAGGAGGAATGGGTCCGGTATTGGCGAATGGGCCGGAGGAGTGAAGCGATTGCGCAGTAAAGCCAATCGCTGAGGCGACTTTGACCGTTACTACTTTGGATGCGGTGACCACCTCAGGCACATTGGCTTCTCCCGTACGCGTACCGGATACCGAAACGGTGAACGTCACCGTAGGATCCCGAAGCGCTGAGCCGGAAAGGGTTGAAAACGTAAACGTACCGATGCCTGTTGCGCCCGGTTCAAGCCGCGCGAGCGTAGAATCGTTGTCGCTCGTAAACGCTACGGTATGGTCAGATGAGCGATAGAATCCTCTGCCCCCTTGGATGGACGAGTAGTCCACTGCCCCACCGGAAACTTGCACATCTACTTCTGCATTCGTAATGGCAGTGGCAAGAGTGTTGGTGTACGAAATGGTAACCGTTGATCTGGCACCCGACGTCAGCACCGCCGACTCCGTCTTATTGCCGTTAATCGCTATCGAGGTGGAAATGAAAGGCGCATTGATCGCAATATCCGTTTGCTGCGTGAGATACGTGATGGCAATCGTCGGATCATCGGCACCCTTAGAGGTTCCGATACTAAAACGAAATGCGCGCTTACCATTTTCCGTACCGGATAGCGCGCCCGTGATGGTAATAGTGCGCGTATCCCCGGGCTTGAGCGTCCCGAGAGAAAATGACCCGTTTTGAAGCGGGACAGAAGACGAAAGGATCGAGAAGCCGAAGGGGAACGCGGCACCCAGCACGACGTTTCCGATGGAGGTCTGCGCATTTGATCGTACCGAGAGCGCCACGTTGAATGTTTGCCCGGATACCGTTTCCGTAGGCGCCGCAACCGTCAGTGAGAGCGGCGAAGAAGTTATCGTCAACTCGTGCGTAGACGGCTTGCGAAATGTCGCGCTTGAGTTTGGCGTACCGAATGTAAAGGAAACCGGAATGGAAACGGCCTCTCCTTCCTGGCCAAAAATGATAGCTTTCAATGAACGTGTGACTGTTTGGCCAGGAGCAATGGTGCCCAAGTCTTCGGCGTACCGTGGGTAGTCCTGGAAGACGTTTTCAAATGATCGCGTTCCACTCGGAAAGGTCACGTCAATGGTTGCATGCGTGACAGGCGCGGGATTGCGATTGGTGATGGTGATTTGCAACGGGACCGTGTCGCCGCCGGCAATGGTCGATGGGCCTTGTACCGAGATGGCGACATTGTTGACGGAAACAGTATTTCCTCCGAAATACAGAAGGTAGGCGGCGACACCAGCTGCAAGCACGAAAAAAGAGAGTGTGATGCCGAAAAAGATTGCCGCAAGATGCACATGACGTGTGTGTATGAGCGGTTTTTCTTGCGACGTTTCCCATACGTGCGGCAGTTCAGGCGCCTGTGGCGCATGCAGCTCCTGATCTCGCACGTCCACCGGCGTACTCTGCGTGGAGTACAGCCGTTCGCGCGCTCGCTCGAGAGCACTGCGGGTATCTTCCGAATTTGGGGAACTCTCAGCCATTGGTACGGTCAATTATAGCGCACGTCGAACGGCTTAGAGCCCGGATGCTTCAATGCCGCGGTTAATACGGGTAATAAAGTGGGCGCGGGCACCTGTTATCTGAGAAAGAATGTCCGGCTCGTACTGCGAAAGAGTAGCTCCCGGCACTTCCCCCGCATCAAGACCAAGTGACGAAAGAAGGCGCAGTGCCGCAAGACATTCTGCAGCGTCATGTGCGGACTCATCGGTCGTTGCAATCACATTAAAAAACCCATGCAATATGGGAAACAGCGCCGTATCTGCGCTCTCGCTTGGCGCCAAACGTAGAAGCAGGTTCACGATACGCCCGGCGCGAAGACGCGCCGGACGCGTAAAACGTCGGTGCCACTGCTCAGCAAGTACTGCGCCCGTAGCACGCCATCCTTCACTCCCCTTCACGAGCACGAGCTCACTTTCAGAGAATGTGGCGAGTGCCGATGCGAGTTTTGCAGAAGATTTACGAATACCTTGCGCGCGGACGCGCACCAACCCTAAGTCGGAAGTGAGAAGCGTAATGAGTGCGTTTGCTTCTCCGAGCGGAGAGCGTCCCAGAACAATCGCGCGCGTTTGATACTTATGACGCATTGGAAATTACGGCAAATCGTATAGGGCCACGTGAGGTCTCAACCACATACGGCGCGTCTGGCGATGCGTCGAAGGTTATTCCCGATACACCCGGGAACGTGCTCATCGCCAGCAATGCCTGTCCTGCCGTCTCCACAGAAATGTGCACCGTGTCTTTTGGTGAGAGATTTTTCGCCTTGCGCGCATCCGCGAGTGCGCGAGCGAATTCACGTACATCGCCCTCATGAATAAGCTCGGGCGTGAGCGCCGTATCAAGCTCGACTGACGACGCGCCCGTGCGGATATGCTTCACGTTCACTTCGTCCGCGAGAATTGCAGCAAGTTCTGGTGAAAGCGTGTCTGGTACGGAAAGCTTGTGAAGCGGTTGACGCACCTTAATGCCCGCTTTCTGGCGCAGCTGCAGTGCATCAGATGCAAGAGTTCGTACGCGCGCCATTTCAAGCAACAACTGCGCACGTCCTCGCGTGCGAAGGGTGCGCGTCGCACGCTCTTTGAGGGAAGGCGTTGGCCACTCTGCCAAATGCACGCTTTCTGGATCGGACGAACTTCGTACCGTAACGAAAAGTCGTTCCGCAATGAACGGCGCAAACGGGGCGAGCAGGAGCGCTGCGGTCCGCAAAACCTTGCGGAGCATAGCGTGCGCAGCAGGATCGCCCTCGCGCACACGATCACGTACGCGTCTGACATACCATTGCGAAAGGTCTTCTGCGAGACCTGCAATTTCTCGGGTCGCTTCATACAGACGATACGATTCCATTGCTTCAGTAACCATGTGCACCGTTTCCTGAAGCCGGACCTCCATCCACTGATCAAGCGCGTCTTCGTTCTCTGCCGACACAATTTCTGGCAATTCTTTTTTGAACAATTCATAAAATTTCGCACTGTTTTCAAACCAAGACAGCACTTTCGCCGCTTCTTTTATTGTCTTTTCGTCATAGTTTTTCGAATCACCCGGCTGATTGACGTAATACATCCAGAATCGAGTGGTATCTGCACCCCACTTCTCCATCTCGGCCCATGGTTCCACTACATTTCCTTTTGACTTCGACATTTTCTGACCGTTGGCATCAAGCAGGTGTCCCAAGCAGATAACGTTCTTGAATGCAGCTCCACGCTTCATGAGCGTTCCAACGGCAAGCAAGGTATAGAACCAGCCGCGTGTCTGATCGATCGCCTCAGAAATGTAGTCCGCCGGATACGCGACCTTTTTTATATAGGACTCAAGAGAAAGATCTCCTTTTTCTTTTGCGCTTTGTGCGAATGGCATAGCGCCAGAATCGAACCATACGTCCATCACTTCTTTCACGCGTCGAAGTTCTTTGCCAGAATCGGAAAGCAGTACTACATCGTCAATGTAGGGGCGATGGAGATCGAGCTCGTAGTCTTCATTGTGCGGGAGCGGCACAAAAGGCAATTCAATGACCTCTGCCAGTCCTGGCGCTGTTTCTGCAATGAGTTTTGACTGTTTTTTGTTGGAGGCCTCTACGACCGCCTTCAGCGTTTCAATGCCGACACCATGCGTCACGATAAGGATGGTGGTGTTGTGATGTGTATGTTCAATGTCATACAAGAAATCACCAAACCGGCGCTTTGCGTCCTGATAGCTTTCTCCATTCGGAAATGACTCATCGTACGCGTGTGTCGCACGATAGGTAAAGAAATCTTCGTATCGAGACGTGTGGTCGAAGTCGCCCATATTGAGCTCTCGCAGACGATCATCAGTACTGATTTTGTCTTTATCAAATCCAATGACTTCTGCTACCGCTTCCGCCGTTTCGCGTGTTCGGGTAAACGGAGAGGTGTAGATGGCACCTATGTGCACGCTCTTCAGTTTCTTTCCTTCTTTAATCACTTCTTGGCGTCCCGCCTTAGAGAGGCCGAAGTGCTCAGCATCGGTTGCATCAAAAATGTTATGGACGATATTCCCCGCTTCACCATGGCGCATCACCAAATACCGGTTGCCGCTTTTTTTAGCGCACTTTTTAAGCTCTGCGACTGAACCCACAAACAAACGTTCTTTTCCTTCTGTATCTTCCCAAATCGGAAGTGGCGTTCCCCAGTAGCGTTCGCGGGAAATAGCCCAGTCTTTGACGTTCTGCAGCCACTCGCCCATGCGTCCATCGCGGATGTAGTTCGGCTCCCAGTGTACTTTTGTATTTTCTTTGACCAGCTGATCGCGAAGGTCATGCATGCGGATGTACCACGAGTCACGTGCGTAGTAGATGATGCGCGTCTTGCAGCGCCAGCAAAATGGATAGGAGTGTTCGTACTTTCCTTTCGAGAAAAGCAGGTTGCGTCCTGCCAAATCTTTAATCATATCAACCGCAACATCTTCTTCAGCGGCCATACGGCCTTCCAAAAAGGCGGTACCTGCGACAAACTTCCCTTCTGGATTCACGAGATGCACTTTCGGCAAACCGATTTTGTTCCCGAGCTCAAAGTCTTCCTGTCCATACATGACTGCCGTGTGCACGACGCCCGTACCGTCTTCCGTAGTAACAAAATCTGCAGCGTAGATACGGAATGCTTTATCAAATTTCTGTTTCTCTGCTCCTGACGCACTGTCTTTCGCAAATGGATACAGCGGCTTGTAGGCCTTGCCGATAAGCGATGCGGCAGGAGTGTTGGCAATACGTGTCCACCCTTCCCCAAGCACACTCACCGCACGCGCGTCCGCAAGAATCACACGCGTATTTTCCTTTTCATACTTTCCGTACGCAATCTGTTCGCCTATGGCGAGCGCAACATTTCCCGGCAGCGTCCACGGCGTCGTGGTCCACGCAAGCACATACGTTCCCGGCTCATCAACAAGTTCGAACTTCGCCGTGATCGTCAGATCTTTTACGTCCGCATATCCTTGCGCAAGCTCGTGCGCGGAAAGTCCAGTACCGCAGCGTGGGCACCACGGCACTACTTTGTAGTCTTTATAGACGCGGCCGTCTTTCGCAACGTTCGCGAAAATATGCCAAAGCACCTCCATGTAGGACGGATCGAACGTGAAATATGCCTTTCCTTCATCAACCCAGTACCCGATGCGGGTTGTGAAGCGTTCCCATTGATCCACATACCGCAGTACGCTCTCTCGACACTTTTTATTAAACGCGGCAACACCATATGCTTCAATGTCTTTTTTACCTGAAAACTTGAGTTCTTTTTCTACCTCAAGTTCAACCGGGAGACCGTGGGTGTCCCACCCTGCGCGACGCGCCACATGGTATCCGCGCATGGTTTTGTAGCGTGGAATTGCGTCCTTAAATGCGCGTGATTCCAGATGGTGAATACCGGGCTTGCCGTTGGCCGTGGGTGGACCTTCGTAAAAAACGAATTCTCCTTTGGGCGCTTTTTTCTCGAGCGTTTTTTGAAAAATATTGTGAGTGTTCCAAAAGAGCAGAGTTTCCTCTTCTTTTTTTGCCATCTCTGATTTTTCCGGCAGGTCGGCCATAATTCATCTATCCTAGCCCCGTTACAAATGAAAGCCAAGTTCTCTCTTTCTAATTTCGACCATAGTCACTGGCAAAAATCTACAGCAGTGATATTCGTTATGTGGTTGCATTTGTAACGGGGCTAGCGTTTACCAGGTAAAAAGAAAACGCCTTGGCGGATTTA
>DATLDL010000034.1:0-7163 GCA_035525885.1 Minisyncoccota bacterium
CGCTCTCTGGCTCGCTTCGCCTTTTTCAGATACCGAGCGACATACGCGCCGACTCGCGAAATTTTGAGCTTCGGCACGGTATACTGCATTCATGGGTGCCATTGTCCCCGCTGTACTTCCAAAGACGCGTGAGGAACTTGAAACGACGCTTGATCGCTTCGCGTTGATTGACGGCGTGGACTCGGTGCAAATTGATGTTATTGACGGAAAGTTTGCTTCTCCTGCCAATTGGCCATACGCCAGCGGTACGAAAGAATTTGCTGAACTAGTAAACTCGGGCACGCTCTTGCCGCACGCCGGCAAATTGCGTTTTGAAGTTGATCTTATGGTCCGCGATCCCGAACAAGTTACGGGCGCCTGGATAGCCGTTGGCGCGTCTCGCATCACCGTGCATGCAGAAAGCACCACCTATCTGCCGCGCGTGGTAACAGACTTACGGGTAAAGTATGGGCACGACAAAGATTTTGCGCCCGGCCTTCTTTCGTTCGGGCTTGCTATTGGTCTTGAGAGCGATCTTGCGCTTATTGAACCGTTCATTTCCTGCATCGACTACGTGCAGTTTATGGGCATTGCAAAAATTGGCCGCCAAAGCCAGCCGTTTGAGCGGCGCGTGCTCGCGCGTATTGAAGCATTTCGCAGACGTCATCCGGAAATGCCTATACAAATTGATGGCGGCGTAACCGAAGAAACGGCGCCGCTCTTACTGCGCGCCGGCGCGGATCGCCTCGTTGTGGGCCATGACTTGCTCCAGGCAAAAGACATGTCCGCAAAATTCAAAACACTTTCGAGTCTTGCAGAACAGTACGGTACGTACGAGTAGCGGTCAGCCATACGCTATAATTACTTCGATGGCACTTTTGGATACCGAAATTACAAAACTCGAATCGCATGCGGAACAAATCCGCGAAACGATACTCGAAATGCTTGTTGCTGCGGGTTCTGGACACACCGCGGGGCCGCTTGGTATGGCAGATATTTTTGCCGCGCTCTATTTTCATATTTTAAAACACGACCCAAAACGCCCGGGCTGGGAAGAGAGGGATCGCTTGATACTGTCCAATGGCCACATTGTGCCCGTTCGCTACGCTGCCATGGCACACGCAGGATATTTCCCCGTGAAAGAATGCCTCACCCTTCGAAAATTCGATTCCCGGCTCCAAGGGCACCCGGAGCGTATGCGATTACCCGGTCTTGAAACCACCTCAGGACCGCTCGGTTCAGGATTGTCCCAAGCGGCAGGCATTGCCTACGCGCTCCGCATGGATGGCAAGAAAAACCGTACCTACGTAGTCATGAGCGACGGGGAACAGGACGAGGGAAATATTTGGGAAGCGGTCATGTTTGCGGGCAAATATAAACTCGCCAATCTGACCGCGATTATGGATCGCAACAACATTCAAATTGACGGCATGACCGAGGACATCATGCCGCTCGAGTCGCTTCGAGCGAAGTACGAAGCATTTAATTGGCATGTGCTTGAAGTGAGCGGGCACGATATGCGCGCATTTATTGCGGCAGTCGAAGAAGCGCAGGCGATTTCTGAAAAACCTACACTCATTCTGGCACACACCATCCCCGGGAAAGGAGTTCCCGAAATTGAATTTGACTACCACTGGCACGGCAAACCACCCTCGAAAGAAGAGGCAAAGCGGTTCCTCAAAGAAATCCGTTCTATGAACGGCAAGGTCCCTCATGAATATGCTTAACCCAGAGCTACAACTGTCTGCAAAAGTTTTTGCGGACGACATACTCAAAAAGCCGACGCGTGACGGCTTTGGAGCAGGAGTGGTAGAAGCGGGGAAGCAGGATGCAAATGTAGTGGTCCTCTGTGCAGACCTCAAAGAATCCACGCGCGCCGAAGAATTTGAAAAAGCATTCCCTGAGCGTTTTGTAGAAATGGGCGTTGCCGAACAAAATATGGCAACGGTGGCCGCAGGCATGGCCGCAGTAGGCAAAATTCCATTCATCGCTTCCTACGCGGCTTTTTCTCCCGGAAGAAACTACGAACAAATTCGCACAACCATTGCGCTCAACGATGTGCCGGTAAAAGTCTGCGGCATGCATGCAGGAATTTCTGTGGGTCCCGATGGTGCAACGCACCAAATGCTCGAAGATATTGCGCTCATGCGCGCCATGCCGAACATGACCGTAATAGTACCGGCAGATGCAGAGGAAGCACGAAAAGCCGTGATCGCGGCTGCTACAAGCGGTACGCCCGTCTATCTGCGATTCGGTCGTGCAGGCACTCCGGTATTCACAACTCCCGAGACCCCATTTTCAATCGGGAAAGCACTGTTGTTGTGGGACAGTAAAGCGCCCAAGGTCGCACTCTTGGCGACAGGGTCGCTTTCCTATGAAGCACTGCTTGCAGCGCGCGCACTTGAAGCAGAGGGGATTGAATCTGTGGTACTGCATATTCCAACAGTAAAACCGCTTGATGTTGCTGCAGTTGTTTCTGCCGCATCACGCGCCGGGCGCGTTATTACTATTGAAGAACACCAGGTGATGGGCGGCTTTGGAAGCGCCGTCGCAGAATGTCTCGCAGAACATCACCCCGTACCTATGCGTTTTATTGGCATGCACGATGAGTTCGGGCAGTCCGGTGAGCCGCAGCAACTGCTCACGCACTACAAACTCGATGCGCCAGCGATCGTAGACGCAGCGCGTCACCTCGTGCGCGGGGCATAACCTCTCGACTATGACAGCGACAAAACGCGTCAATACGTATTTTGCGATGCTACTCGTTACTATCTGCGGGGCTGCCGCAACGCTGCTTATTGTGCACATTGCCAATGCAGACACGTATTCGATCGTGAGTACCGACGAAGCGCAGTACGCCGATCTGTCTCAGTAAATTAAAGAGGAGAGACCTTGTATGTTTCGGGCGCTTCGGTGAGAAATTTCTCCAGCGCCGGACGTGTGAGGAGCCCTTTTTGTGCGCCAATCTCCTGCACGACTGCCATTGAGTTCACTGGCCCCCACAAGAGTGCTTCTTGAAGCGGTTTACCGAGTGCCATAGCAACGACAATCGTAGAAGTGCACGCGTCGCCGGCACCCGTGCGCTCAAAGGGCGGTTTTGGATCAGGGTACATAGGCACCATGAACATATCGGTCCCATCGTAGGCATAGGCACCTTTCGGACCATCGGTGATAAGCACTTGTTTGGGGCCAAGTGCCGCCAGGTCGCCGAGAAGCGTTTTAATATCCTCCTTGCCGCGTCCAAGAATGCGCTCCGCCTCTTCTTTATTTACTGCAAGGAAGTCAGTACGCGCGTATAGGGGAGCCAGTTTTTCTTTACCCATTGAAATTTGAAATGTGCCCGGCTGAAACGCAATCTTAGTTTCAGGATGCTCCATAAGCCACGTCGTGAGTGCGCCATGAAATGCTTCTGATTGTGCACCGGCCGAAGAAAGGTAGATCCAGCGGGGAGCGACAAAGTTGTCCGGCAGCACATACGGATAGTCTTCGTGTTTTATGAGAATCGTTCGCTCCGATTCATACCACAGCACATAGTGATGATTGGTGATCATTCCTTCATTCACCGCTACGCAACTTGCATCCACGCCCTCGCGCGCAAATGACGCAAGAATTTCTTCGCCATAACGGTCTTTCCCGACGTTTGAAACAAAACCGGCATGAAGCCCGAGGCGCGCGGCAGATACTGCAGCATTCGCTGCATTCCCAACACCCGGCAAGAGCACGGAATACTCAAAAGGGAGCTTATCGCCCCATTTCATGGAAATGGTGCAGTTTTCACTGTCGATATCGCACGTTACTTTTGCGTCCTTAAGACGAATAAATTCGTCGACCGCAGTGTCGCCGATTGCGACGAAATCGAGGGGTTGTTCCATAGGATGAGAATAGCATCCCCAGCGCCTCTCTCTAAAATCGAATGCTGGGGATGCTAGAATTCGCGCATGACTGATCTTCGCACGCACGCGCAAGCGCTGATGGCTTCCGGTAAGGGCATTCTTGCGGCCGACGAAAGTGTGGCGTCAGCCGACAAGCGCCTTGCGCTCTACGGCATTGAAGGTTCGGCAGAGACCAGGCGGAAATTCCGCGATCTCTTTTTAAATGCGCCAGGCAGTGAGGATTATTTGTCAGGTGTTATTTTATTTTCCGAAACATTGGGACAAAAAGGTGATGATGGCGTGTTTTTCCCGCTCACGCTTGCTAAGCGAGGCATTGCGCCGGGCATCAAAGTAGATGAAGGCACGGAACCCATTCCGGAAAGTCCTAAAGAACTGATTACCAAAGGGCTCATTGGTCTTCCGGAGCGGCTCGCTGAATTTGCAAAAAGTAAGTCCGTGTTTACGAAGTGGCGTGCAGTAGTTCGCATTGAAGGAGACCAGTTGCCCACAGCGCATGCGATACTTGAGAATGCAAAACGTCTCGCTGCGTATGCGCGCGATGTGCAGACGGCTGGCCTTGTGCCTATTCTTGAACCGGAAGTGTTGCTTGAAGGTGCGCACTCGCGTATTCGTTCCCAGGAAGTGCTGCAAATGACACTCACGACTCTATTCTCCGTGCTCGCCGAACAATCAGTGGACCTTTCGGGCATCATTCTTAAAACGGCTATGGCCATTTCCGGCAGTGCCAGCGGTAAAAAAGATACGCCAGAAGAGGTAGCGCACGCAACGGTAGAGACACTTATGGCTACCGTGCCGCGCGACGTTCCTGGCATCGTCTTTTTGTCGGGAGGTCAAACCCCAGATCAGGCAACAGACAACTTGCGTGCAATTGCCCGTGCCGCCAACGCTGCTAAAGCGCCGTGGCCCCTTACGTTTTCGTATGCTCGAGCGCTTCAGGAAGAAGCACTTGAGGTGTGGCAGGGAAAGGAAGAAAACGTCGCTCTCGCACGCGAAGCATTTCTTGCGCGCCTCAAGAAAGTTTCTACAGCGGCTCGGGGCGAGTAGGGGGTGTGGGTCGGGGTTGCATAGGGACCAGTATTCCGGTATATTCCTGCAATCATGTTTACCCTTACCGCAGCAAAGCGGGATACCTCAGCGACGCTCTCGGCAATTCGCCGAGCTGGTTCGTTGCCAGCCATTGTGTACGGCCCTAAGCAGGAATCCACTCCGATTACGCTCCCGCTGCGCGCATTTGAAAAGGCATTTCGAGACGCCGGCGAGTCCTCGGTTATCGAGCTGTCGGGCGTTGCTGCAGCACCACTCCAGGTGCTCATTCACGAAGTTGATCTGGACCCAGTGACCAGCATTCCTCGTCACGCTGATTTTTATGCAATCGAAAAGGGTGCAAAAGTCGAAGTTGCCGTTCCGCTCGTGTTCGTTGGCGATGCTCCTGCCGTCAAAGCCGGTGCACTCGTGGTGAAAGTGCTTCACGAACTTGAGATTGAGGCAGAGGCAGCAAATCTTCCACACGAACTCACGGTGGACATTTCGACACTGGTCGCCTTTGGGGATCAAATCCGTGCGCAAGACATTAAGCTTCCTGCAGGCGTCACTCTGAAGATTTCTCCAGACGAAGTCATTGCGCTTGCGCAGGAAGTGAAGGAAGAGGTAGTTGAAGTCGCTCCAGCCGCAGATCTCTCAACCATTGAAGTCGAGAAGAAGGGCAAGGAAGAGGAGGAGGGGGAGGCAGGCGCAGCGGCGGCACCAGCTCCAGAAGCGAAGAAATAATTTCAAGAGAAAACAACGCGGGACCGAAAGGTCCCGCGTTGTTTTGCGTCTTATGTATTATAGTTAGAGCTACGCATGTCACGCGCCCTTTCCATTGGCATAGCCCTCTTCCTACTCGCTCCACTTATGGCGAGTGCGCAGTCTGCTGAGCAGGTAGCGGCTCGTCAGCGAGAGCTTCAGCAGCAGCTCGACCAGGTCGAGCAGCAAATTGCTGCACAGCAGAAGCTTCTCGACGTTGCTGCGGGCGAACATCGGACCCTGCAAAGCCAAATCGATGCATTCAATGCGCAAATAAAGAAAACTGAGCTGCAGATTAAGGCAATCGACCTCTCTATTCAAAAATTAAATGCCGGTATTAGCACGAGCAATAAGACGCTGGCAGCCCTTTCGCAAAAGCGTATAAACGAACAAGAATCGCTTGCTGAAATCATGCGTAAAACGCAAATACTCGATGACTACTCCATAGTCACGGTCGCGTTATCCTCGGAAACTATCTCTACGTTTTTCAAAGACCTCGATGCATTCGTTGCCATTAAAGGTTCGCTCGCCGACTCATTCGATGAAATTCAAAAAACCAGCTCGAGCACCGAAGCTGCAAAGCAAACCTTGCAAGGGAAGCTTACGGAAGAGCAGGAGCTGAAAATCGAACAAAATCTGGCGAAGCAGACGCTGCTTACACAACAGACCGCAAAGGCAAAGCTGCTCGCAGACACCAAGGGCATTGAGGCCAACTATCAGGCGCTCATTGCAGGCAATAAAAAGACTGCCGCGCAAATTCGTACGGAGCTATTTGCGCTTGCAGGCGGCGGCGGTCAAATTCCGCTTCCTACCGCCATTACACTTGCCAAGCAAGCGGGAGCCGCAACAGGCGTCCGTCCCGCATTTATTCTCGGCGTCCTCAAACAAGAAACCAACTTGGGCGCAAACGTGGGCCAATGCCTCCTCACTAACAACCCAATCAAGGGAGATGGAAAAGGGAAGAACACGGGCACGTTCTTCAGTGGCGTCATGAAGCCCACGCGCGATGTCGACCCCTTCATGGCAATCACGGGCGCGCTTGGACTCGATCCGTACGCTATGCCCGTTTCCTGTCCGCCGTCGTACGGCTACGGCGGCGCTATGGGTCCTGCGCAGTTTATCCCTTCAACGTGGGTGCTGTATCAAGACCGCGTTGCAAAACTTGCGGGGCACGCAAGCACGCCAGCAAATCCTTGGAACAATTTAGATGCTTTTACCGCCACCGCGCTTTATATGTCGTACCTTGGCGCAAGTGCACAAACGCCAGCCGCAGAGCGGCTGGCGGCCCTCAAATATTTTGCAGGCGCAAACTACACCAAACCTGCCTATGCTTTTTATGGCGATGGCGTCATGGGTTTTACGGACACATTTCAACAGCAAATCAATATCCTAAACGGCTCGTAACTTATACACACAGCATCTGCAGGGTACTGTGGCTGAAAATGGTATCTTTTACCTAATGTCTCCTGAAGCGCCTCCTGTGTTTTCGCCACAGCCACCGCGGCC